>NZ_HG322949.1:494722-567512 GCF_000723165.1 Janthinobacterium agaricidamnosum NBRC 102515 = DSM 9628 | reverse complement strand
CATGTAAGTAGCCGACGCCGGCGGCTATCGTGCGGGCGCTAAAAAGGACTAGTATGTGCCTACACTTTAGCGCCCAAGGGAAACCCGCCATGCTTAATCTGAACGATCCGGCGCTGCTGCGCCAGCAATGTTATCTCGACGGCCAATGGCAACACGCCGACCACGGCCAGGCCAGGAATGTGATCAATCCGGCCACCGGCGACACCATCGGTTCGATACCGGTGATGGGCGCGGCAGAAACCCGGCGCGCGATCGCCGCCGCCAATGCGGCGTGGCCGGCCTGGCGCAAGAAAAGCGCGCAGCAGCGCAGCGTGATCCTGCGCCGCTGGTGTGAACTGATGCTGGAAAACGCCGACGACCTGGCGCTGATCATGACCGCCGAACAGGGCAAGCCGCTGGCCGAAGCCAAGGGCGAAGTGACGTATGCGGCGTCGTTCATCGAATGGTTCGCCGAACAGGGAAAACGCGTTGCAGGCGACACCCTGCAATCGCCGTGGCCGGACCGGCGCATCGTCGTCACCAAGGAGCCGATCGGCGTGTGCGCCGCGATCACGCCATGGAATTTCCCGGCCGCGATGATCACCCGCAAAGCCGGCCCGGCGCTGGCGGCCGGCTGCCCGATGGTCGTCAAGCCGGCCGAACTGACGCCGTTTTCGGCGCTGGCGCTGGCCGTGCTGGCCGAACGGGCCGGCATTCCTGCCGGCGTGTTCAGCGTGATCACCGGTTCGTCGCGCGACATCGGCGGCGAAATGACCGGCAACCCGACGGTGCGCAAACTGAGCTTCACCGGCTCGACCGCCGTCGGCCGCACGCTGATGGAGCAATGCGCGCCGACCATCAAGAAACTGTCGCTGGAATTGGGCGGCAACGCGCCGTTCATCGTGTTCGACGACGCCGACCTGGACGCCGCCGTCGAAGGCGCGATCGCATCCAAATACCGCAACGCCGGCCAGACCTGCGTGTGCGCCAACCGCCTGTATGTGCAGGATGGCGTGTACGACGCCTTCGCCGACAAGCTGGTCGCGGCGGTGCGCAAGCTGAAGGTCGGCAATGGCCAGGATGACGGTGTCACGCAAGGTCCGCTGATCGAGGAAAAGGCCGTCGTCAAGGTCGAGCAGCACATCGCCGACGCCTTGTCGAAAGGCGGCAAGCTGCTCATCGGCGGCAAGCGCCATGCGCTGGGCCACAGCTTTTTCGAGCCGACCGTGATGACGGAAATGACATCCGACATGCTGGTCGCCAGCGAAGAAACCTTCGGCCCGCTGGCGCCGCTGTTCCGCTTCAAGACCGACGATGAAGTGATCGGACTGGCGAATGACAGCGAATTCGGCCTGGCCGCGTATTTCTATGCGCGCGACATCGGCCGTATCTGGCGCGTCGCGGAGGGACTGGAAAGCGGCATGGTCGGTATCAACACCGGCCTGATTTCCACCGAGGTCGCGCCGTTCGGCGGCGTCAAGCAATCCGGCCTCGGGCGCGAGGGATCGGCGTACGGGATCGACGATTATCTGGTGATCAAATACATTTGCATGGGCGGGCTTTAAGCTGCTGACCAAGAGCGCCGAACAAAACGTTCAGGGCAAGGCGCATTGCCGCAGGCAGTACGAATGTACGAACGTACGACCAGGCAATGCAAGACCGTCATGGACGTTTTGTGCTACTCAAAGCCGCGGATGCGCTGCGCGTCGAAGTTAGGCAATTGCCAGTGCAAGCGCAGCGCCAGCAGGCGGAAAACCAGGCCGGCCAGCAGCGAGATCAGCACCGCCGCCGATGCTTCGACATCGATCCACAGCAGGCCGGCGTACAGCGCGCCGGTGAACAGCGCGACGGTGGCGTACAGCTCGCGCTGCAGCACCAGCGGTATCTGGTTGCACAGTATGTCGCGCAGCAAGCCGCCGAATACGCCGGTGATCATGCCGGCCAAGACGACGATCGGCGGATGCATGCCGGCCGCGCGCGCGATGTCGCTGCCGATCACGCAAAACGCCACCAGCCCCAGGCCGTCGACCAGCAGGAACACGCTGCGCAAATGGTGCAGATGGCGCGCCACCAGCGCCGTCACGATGGCCGCGCCAATGGTGAACATCAGGTATTCCGGATGGGCGATCCAGCCCAGCGGATAGTGGCCCAGCAAGAGGTCGCGGATGGTGCCGCCGCCCAGCGCGGTGACGGTGCCGATCATGCAGATGCCGAACAGGTCCATGCCGCGGCGCATGCCCATGATGGCGCCCGACATCGCCTCGGCGATGATGGCGACCAGGTAAATTGTGTGTAGCAGCATCGTGTTTCTTCCGGTGAATACCAATCAGGCTGTCTGCCTTGAAGACGGTATTGTGCGCCGCAATACGATCATATTTAGCTAAAGTAAGTATTATTATGGAATGATAAATTTTCCTTATTTTACAGATCAGCGATGAACCTCAATCCCAAGCATACGGAAGCGTTCCGGGCGGTGGTCGAAACCGGCAGTTTTGAACAGGCGGCGCTACGGCTGCACCTGACCTCGCCGGCCATTTCACAGCGGGTGCGGGCGCTGGAAAGCATGCTCGGCAATGCGCTGATCGTGCGCAGCCGTCCGGCGCGCGCAACCCGCATGGGGCAGCGACTGATGCAATACCTGAAGCGCGCCGCGCTGCTGGAAACGGAATTGGCGGCCGATCTGGCGGTGCAGCACGACGCGCCGCTGAGCCTGGTGCTGGCACTGAACGCGGATTCGATCGGCACCTGGTTTTTCCCGGCGCTGTCGGCCTTGCTGATACGCGAAAAAGTGTTGCTCGACCTGATCGTCGAAGACCAGGACCACACGTATACCTTGCTGGAAACCGGCATGGCGGTCGGCTGCATCAGCAGCGAAGCAAAAGCGATGCGCGGCTGCAGCGCCGAGCTGCTGGGCGTGATGCGCTACTGGCTGGTGGCCAGCCCGGCATTCCGCGATCAATGGTTGCCGCACGGCTTGACGCGCAAGGCCGCGCGCAAGGCGCCGGTAGTGGCCTACACCCACAAGGACACCTTGCAATCGACGTTTTTACAGGAAAAGCTGGGCTTGCCGGAAGGCGCGTATCCTTGCCACTACATCCCGGGTGCGCCCTCGCACTTCAACGCGATCCGGGCCGGCCTCGGTTACGGCATGGTGCCGGATCTGCTGTTGCAGGCGCAGGATAATGGCGGCGACGTGATACGGCTGGTCCCGCAGCCGGCCGAAGTGGCGCTGTACTGGCATACCTGGAAGGTGCAGTCGCCGCGCATGGAAGCCATTTCGAAACAGATCGTCGCGGCGGCGCGAGCCAGCCTGGAATAACTGACAAAACGTTCAGGGCAAGGCGCATTGCCGTAGACAGTACAAAATGCACGACAAGGCAATGCGACGCAGGCATGGATGTTTTTCCAGGCACTCAGCGCTGCATGCCCCAGCGCCGCACGGTGACACGCTCCAGCGTCCGAAAACCGATATTCTCGACCAGCAAGCCGATCAGGATCACGGCCGCCAGGCCGGCGAAGACCTTGTCGGTGTACAGCTCGTTGCGGTTCTGGAAAATATACCAGCCCAGGCCGCCCTGTCCCGACGTGGTGCCGAACACCAGTTCCGCCGCGATCAGCGTGCGCCACGCAAACGCCCAGCCTATCTTCAAGCCGGAAACGATGGCCGGCAACGCACCCGGCACTAAAATCTGCCACACCAGCCGCATGCCGCTCAAGCCGTAATTGCGGCCCGCCATGCGCAAGGTTTCCGGCACGCTCTGGAAGCCGGCATAGGTATTCAGCGCCAGCGGCCACATCACCGAATGGACGATGACAAAAATCAGGCTGGCACGGCCCAGGCCCAGCCACAGCAAAGCCAGCGGCAACAGCGCAATCGCCGGCAGCGGATTGAACATCGCCGTCAGCGTTTCCAGCATATCCCTGCCGAGGCGGCTGGACACCGCCAGCGACGTCAGCACAAACGCGGCCAGCACGCCCAGCACATAACCCTGCACCAGCACGTTCAAGGAAATCAGCACCCGGCCGGTCAGCTCGCCACTAATTAAACCCTGCACGAACGCTTTGGCCGTTTGCAAAAAGCTCGGCAACAGCAAATCATTGTTTTGCCAGCGCGCGGCGACTTCCCACAGCACGGCCAGCACCAGCAAGATCAGGGTTTTCCTCAGCCATGCCTGTTGCCAGACACGCTCGAATGCCGGCAGCGGCGTTTCCAGGACGATGCCGGCCGGCGGCTGCGCGGCATATTCGAATTCCTGGCGGATAGGCGGTTCCAGCAACAAGCTCATACCGCCACCCGGTCAATCGGCGCAGCTGCCGCAACATCCGCTGCAGCATGATTCTCTTCGTCAAACAATAAGCCGTGGATGCGTTGCGCGGCGGCCTGGAATTCGGCCCCGCCGCCGCTGTGCAAACCGAACTGGTGGCTATTCAATTCAGCGCGCACCCGGCCCGGATGCGGCGACAGCAGCAAGATGCGGTTGCCGACCACTAATGTTTCCTCGATCGAATGGGTGACGAACAGCAAGGTAAACCGCAACTCTTCCCACAGCCGGCTCAATTCTTCCTGCATCTTGCGGCGGGTCAAGGCATCGAGCGCGGCGAACGGCTCATCCATCAGCAGCACTTCCGGCTGCATCGCCAGCGCGCGGGCAATCGCCACGCGCTGTTTCATGCCGCCCGACAAAGTATGCGGATGGGCGTCTTCGAACCCTTTCAATCCAACCTTGTTGATCCAGTGGCGCGCCCTTTCCCGCGCCTGCCGGGTATCCAGCCGCCTGGTCGCCAGCAGCGGGAACATGACGTTTTCCAGTACGGTTTTCCATGGCGGCAATTGGTCGAACTCCTGGAACACAACGATACGGTCCGGCCCAGGCTTGCTGACGGTCTTGCCGTCGAGTTCGATGCTGCCCGATTGCGGTGCGATGAAGCCGGCGGCCGCTTTCAGCAGCGACGACTTGCCGCAACCTGACGGCCCCAGCAACACAAAGCGGTCGCCCCGGTACACGTCGAAACTGACGTCGTGGGTGGCGCGCACGGTGCGTTCCTGGCTGCGGTATTCCAGGCTGACATTGCGCACCCGCAGCAAAGGCTGGATGGCTTGCGGCGGGCGTACGACTTGAAAGGTTGGCGTACTCATCATTAACTTCCTCCGGCCAATGCCGGGTCGTCGAAGAAATAATCGCGCCAGCCGGCCGGCAAATTTTTAATGGCGCCGACCCGGTGCAGGAATTGCGCCAAACCATAGGTGTTTTGCGGCGCGACCTTGAATTGCACTTGCGGGTTCTTGAAGATTTTCAGCAAGAGATTACGGTCCACCTTGCTTTTATTCACGCGCAAATAAATGTCGGCCGCGCCTTCCGGATGGGCGCTGGCGTATTGCGCCGCTTCGTTCAAGGCCAGGATGAAGGCGCGGTAGGTTTTCGGATTGTCAGTGCGGTATTTTTCAGCGGCGTACAGCAAGGTCGACGAACTCGGACCTCCCTGCACGTCATAGGAATTCAAGATGATGTGGGCGCTCGGATTGTGCGCCAGCTCCTGTTCCTGGAACGGCGAATTGCCGAAGTGGCCGGTCAGTTCGGTGCCGCCGGCGATCACCGCCGCCGCCGCGTCCGGATGCGGCAAGGTCTGGGTGATCTTGTCGAGGCGCTTGAATTCCTTGTCGCCCCATTGTTTCGCAACCGCCATTTGCAAGATGCGCGCCTGTACCGACACCGATACCGCCGGCAAGGCAATGCGGTCCTGGTCGCTCAAATCGGCGATGGTCTTGACCTTGGGATTATTGCTGATCAGATAGTATGGGAAATTGCCCAGCGACGCGACGCCGCGCACATTCTGGCGCTCCCTGGTGCGGTCCCAGATGGTCAGCAGCGGCCCCAGTCCGGCGCCGGCGATATCGATATTGCCGGACAACAGCGCGTCATTGACGGCCGGGCCGCCAGACAAGGTCAGCCATTCCACTTTCACATCCACGCCCTGCTGCCTGCCGTATTTTTCGATCAGCTTTTGCTCTTGCGCGATATTGAGCAAGATGAACGTAATGCCGTGCTGGCCGGCGATGCGGATGCGGCCTTCGGCATGCGCCGATGCCGCCATGCACATCAACGCCAGGCTGGCGATGACGTTACGGACAGGACGGGATCGAAACAGCGGCATAGGCACTCCATGACAAGTAAAACAGCGGAAAAATCAGAACGGCGCATCACCTTCGATGGTGGTACGGTACAGCTTGCAGCGCTGGTCGGCCGGACAACCGGCCGCCAGGTGCATCAGCGAGCGGTTATCCCAAAACACCAGGTCGTGCGGCAACCAGCGGTGCACATAGATATGCTCGGGCTTGACGCTGTGGGCAAACAATTCATCGAGCACGGCGCGGCTTTCATCGTCCGGCAAGCCGACGATGCGGGTCGTGAAATGCTCGCTGACAAACAGCGCGCGGCGCCCGGTTTCCGGATGCACCCGCACCACCGGATGGATCACCGGCTTGACCTCGTCGATTTGCGCCTGGCTCAGGTTGGGACGCCACGGATTACGGCGCTGCAATTCGGCATATTGCGCCAGATAACTATGTTCGGCGCGCGCATTCCGTACCGCGTGACGCAGCGCCACCGGCAAGCTTTCCCAGGCCAGGTGCATATTCGCGAACAGCGTATCGCCGCCCTCCTCCGGCAACTCTTGCGCATGCAACATCGAACCGAGGCTGGGCACTTCCTTGTACGACAAATCCGAATGCCAGAAATGACCGGCGTCGCCAAGCCCGATCGGCTGGCCGTTGTCGACGATGTTGGAAATCAACAGGATTTCCGGATGGCTGCTTAACTGGAATTGGCGCAGCACATGGATTTGCAGCGGGCCGAAACGGCGGCTGAAATCGATCTGCTGCTGCGGCGTAATCTTTTGATCCCGGAACACCAGCACATGGTGATCCAGGTGCGCGTGGTGGATGCGCTGGAAATCGCTCAACCCCAGCGGCTGCGCCAGGTCGAGACCGGTGATTTGCGCACCGAGCGGCGCATCGAATGGTTCAATGTGAAAAGACGATGATGCAAGCGGGGTTTTCAGGACGGCCGACATGGTCTGTGAACAGTGAATGCAGGGAGATCCACTGTATGCCGGCCCGATTGCTTTGCAAACGAAGCATATCCGATATCGATATGCGGATTTTATTAGATTAAGCTTAGAACCTGATAGGTATTGACCTGTCCATGATTTTCTTCAATGTTTGCTTTTTGGGCGTGCCTGGCCCCACGACGGCCCAGGCGCGTCGCCAAGTGGCGGGGTATGGGCCGCAAGACATTTCCGACGGCACCAGCCCCAGATAAGCCATCAGTTGCGATGCATTGGTGAAGCGGGTCAGATCGCCCACTTCGGCCATGATCGTCGCCGCCGTCAGCAAGCTCACGCCGCGCAGCGCCATCAATGCTACAATGATCGGCCACACCGCCGACGCCTGCGCGACGCGCGCGATGTGCTGGTCCAGTCCCAGGACGTGCTGGATGCCGGCGCTGATCGTGTCGACATACTCCTGGAACACGATTTGCTTGCGCTTTCCGCGCCAAACTGGACACGCATTCCGCGATATGAAAAAAGGCGGCATCAGGATATCGATGCCGCCTTTTACTTTTCAGGCCTGAGCTTCAGTCCGTGCCTATCAGCAAGTCAGATTAGGACCGGTGGGTACCGCCAAGTTCTGGGTGAAGGTCGTGTAATAATTCACTCGGGTCTGCATCTGGGCCGGCCCCTGATACGCAGTGCCGCCTACGCATTCGAGATTGCCGTTAATGGCATTGATGGTCTGGCCGAAACCGTATCCGCCGACCATCGAATCATGCGCCGACCTCCCGGCGCGGCCAGGCTGGGTCATCCAGTACCAGATCGCACTTCTCCACGCGATGGTGGCGTTGGTGGCCAACAATTCCGGATTGTTCACCAGTTGCTCGCCCAGGCCCATGGCGTTGCCCAGACTGCGGTAGTTTGAGGTCCAGCTGATTTGGATCGGGCCACGACCGAAATACTGGTCGACCACGTTATTGCTCTTGCAGGGGACTCGTACCCAGTTCACATCGCAGTACAAGGGCCAGTTGGCGGTGTTGTATTCCCTGACTGCCTTTAAGTTGTCCGACTCGTGCTGCAGGTTGGCGAAGAAGGCGGCCACTTCCTGCTTGTCCACGGTAGCGTTGCCCGACTTGGCAAAGCTTGGATAGTAAGCTGCTGCAGCGACGAAGTCGGCGTATTGGTAGAACGAACTGCGGCTCGGGAACCATGCTTCGAACTGAGCTTTTGACAGGCCGGAAAAACTACCTCCCGGGTCGGGAGTAGGCGTCGGCGTAGTGTCGCCACCGCAAACAGAATCGCTGATCCACGGCTGGCCACTGCCAGCAGGACCATTATTCGTCGATGGATTGGTGCCTTGCGTCCAATACGCGGCCCTGTAATTAACGCCGTTGTAGCTCACTGTCGCGCCGCCATTGTAGACGGTGGTAGGCGACCAGGCGGCATAACATACCGCTGTAGTAGCGAGCAATGAAGTTGTGCTCGCTGGCGAGGAGGTGTCGCCACCGCCGCAGCCGAGGAGCGAGCCCCCCATCAGTCCAGCGATAAGACTGTTCATTAGAGTTCGGTTCAAAGCTGACTCCATATTCTAGGTGTTGGTATATCAAAGGCGAGCGGACGGCAGATCAATCCAGGTACCGGTGCTCCACGTGTGGCGCTCACCGCGATATCGCGCGGGCTCCAAAAACAAATGAGGCCGTTGCAAGAATGCAATTCTAAAAATGGCCGGTCAAGTGGTTTCATAAAGTCGTTGAGCTGAGCATACCAGTAGCCTCTTCAAGCACATTTCCGGGGCGGGTGGCCCCATAGAGATCCGCTTGGGCAGACCATACCAATTTAATGCCTTTGTGCAGTGGTATGGCAGGGCAACTCAGGGGGGATAGCTGACCTGCGCCGGTAGGGTGCGTAATTCAGCCAAACTGGACACCTAAACCACGGCAAACTGGACACGCGGTCCAGCGGCAATGTGTCACATTTCAAGAGTCGTGGTTGAATCGCCACAACAATTGTAGACACTCCTGAGCCATAATTACGGGCACAAGGAGAAAGTATGAGCGGAAAGCGGTACACAGAGGAATTCAAGATTGCTGCGGTCAAGCAAGTGGCGCAGCGCGGGCACCCGGTTAGTGAAGTCGCAGAGCGGCTTGGCGTGAGCATCCATAGCCTGTACGCCTGGGTGAAACGCTATGGCGTCCCAGAGGAAGAGCGCAAGGCTGTCGATGCCCAGTCTGACGAGATGCGGCGCTTGAAGGCTGAACTCAAGCGCGTCACGGAGGAGCGTGACATCTTGAAAAAGGCCGCGGTGTACTTTGCCAAGACGTCCGGGTAAGGTACACCTTAATTGTTGAGTTACAGGGCCAATTCCCGGTGCGCCGGCTGTGCAAGATGCTCGAAGTGCATCCCAGCGGCTTCTATGCCTGGCGCCTGAACCCTGAAAGCCGCCGCGCTAAAGAAGACAAGCGTCTGCTCGTGCCAATCAAGATGTGAATTTCACTTTCTCCTGACGTTTGCTGGTCACGTACCGAGGTTCGAGAACGATGATAGTTCATATTACTACGATCAATCCATCTATGATGGCTCAATGCCTAAATGCACTAAAATAGTCTCAGTAAACAGCAAAATGGCCGGTCCCGTCATACGGTACCGGCCATTCAACCACACATCTTATACGACTAATTCAGACAACCCATCACGCATTGTCCGCGTAATGCGTCAAACGGTTCGCCACCCGCGACGCCAATTCATCGGGGCCGCTGACGGTCATGTCGAGGTTGTTCAGCAAGCCATCCTTCAAGCCATACACCCAGCCATGCACATGCAACTCCTGGCCGCGTTCCCACGCGTCTTGCACGATGGTGGTTTGGCAGACGTTGGAGACTTGTTCGGTGACGTTCAACTCGCATAGCCGGTCCTGGCGCTGGTGCGCCGACAGCACGTCGCCCAGGTAGCGTTCATGTTTCTGGTGCACGTCCTGGACGTGGCGCAGCCAGTTGTCGACCAGGCCGACCCGGGTGCCGGTCATGGCCGCATGCACGCCTTTGCAGCCATAATGGCCGACGATGATGACATGTTTGACTTTCAGCACCTCGACGGCGAATTGCAGCACGGACAGGCAATTCAAATCAGTATGCACCACTACGTTGGCGATATTACGGTGCACAAACACATTGCCAGGAGCCATGCCCAGTAATTCATTGGCGGGCACGCGGCTGTCGGAACAGCCTATCCACAGATATTCAGGAGACTGGGCTTCCAGCGTCTTGAAATACTCGGGATCCTTTTCCACCATGGAAGCGGCCCAACGGCGGTTACGCTGCAACAAGTCCGACAAGGCCGGCGAAGTTTGGGGTTCGGTCATTGTGTCATCCTTATAACAAGACCGCCGAGATACCTGGTGGCATGTCAGCGGCCGGTTCGAGAAGGACGCTTATACGCCCTTCATCAGTGTCGATGCAAGATGGCCCTGCATCACTCAAAAAAATCCTTGACCTTGTCTTTCCAGGTCTTGCTTTGCGGACTATGCTTGGCGCCGCCTTCGGCCGTCGATTTTTCAAAGTCGCGCAGCAATTCTTTTTGCTTTTCCGTCAGCTTGACCGGGGTCTCGATGGCAACGTGGCAGAACAGGTCGCCCATGTAGCCGGAACGTACGCCCTTGATGCCCTTGCCCTTGAGGCGGAAAGTCTTGCCCGACTGGGTACCTTCAGGAATCGCAAACGATACTTTACCATTCAAGGTCGGCACTTCGATGTCGCCGCCCAACGCTGCCTTGGTGAACGAGATCGGCATTTCGCAATGCAGGTCGTCGCCTTCGCGCTGGAACACGGCATGCGGCTTGATGTGGATTTCCACATACAGGTCGCCGGCCGGGCCGCCATTGGTGCCGGGTTCGCCATCGCCGGACGAGCGGATGCGCGTGCCGGTATCGATACCTGCCGGAATTTGTACTTCCAGCGTCTTGTTGCGCTTGATGCGCCCCGCACCGCCGCACGGCGTGCATGGGTCGGTGATGACCTTGCCGCTGCCATGGCATTTCGGGCAGGTTTGCTGGATGCTGAAAAAACCTTGCTGCATGCGTACCTGGCCGTGGCCGCCGCACGTGCCGCACGTGGTCGGCGAGGTGCCTGGCTTGGCGCCGCTGCCGTGACACGTATCGCATTTGTCCCAGCTTGGTACGCGGATGGTCGTGTTAAAGCCGTGCGCCGCCTGTTCCAGCGTGATTTCGAGGTTGTAGCGCAAATCGGCGCCGCGATAGACTTGCGGACCGGAATTACGGCTGCGTCCACCGCCACCGCCAAAGATATCGCCAAAGATGTCGCCGAAGCTGTCGGCAAAACCGCCCGCGCCACCGCCGAAACCTCCGCCGCCGCCCATGTTCGGGTCCACGCCGGCGTGACCGTAACGGTCGTACGCTTCGCGCTTTTCCGGATTGGTCAGCATTTCGTAGGCTTCTTTGACTTCCTTAAACTTTTCTTCCGACTCTTTACTGTCCGGATTGCGGTCCGGATGGTATTTCATCGCCAGTTTACGGTAAGACTTTTTGATCTCTTCTTCCGAAGCACCCTTTGAGACACCGAGTGTCTCGTAAAAATCACGCTTTGCCATGTTGTCGGCACCTTGCAGTACTGTTACGTAACTCCCAAATCAATTACCGTGAATCTCTTGGGAATTACTTAGTAATTACACGAAAAAGCCGAGTCGAGTACCGTTACACGGTCGCTCGGCTCGGCGGTCTTCGCGGCTGGCCGCCGCGATCAAGCATGCTGCCCGGCGGCCCCCTGTGACAGGGATACCGGGAAGATTACTTGCTGTCCTTTACTTCCTTGAAGTCGGCGTCGACAACATCGTCTTGCTTGCCTGCATCGGCAGCACCAGCGGCTTGCTGTGCGCCGCCTTCAGCGCCCGCAGCTTGCTGCGCTTGCATGTCGGCGTACATTTTTTCGCCCAGCTTTTGCGAAGCGGTCGACAAGGCGGCAACCTTGGCGTCGATTTCGGCCTTGTCGCCGGCTTTGATGCTGGCTTCCAGGTCGCTGATCGCCGCTTCGATCGCGGTTTTTTCGCCGGCTTCCAGCTTGTCGCCGTATTCGGTCAGCGATTTGCGGGTCGAATGCACCAAGGCATCGGCCTGGTTGCGCGACTCGGCCAATTCCTTGACCTTCTTGTCTTCTTCGGCATTCAACTCGGCGTCTTTCACCATCTTCTGGATTTCATCTTCGGTCAAACCGGAGTTGGCCTTGATGGTGATCTTGTTTTCCTTGCCGGTGGCTTTGTCTTTCGCGCCGACGTGCAAGATGCCGTTGGCATCGATGTCGAAAGTCACTTCGATCTGCGGCGTGCCGCGCGATGCTGGCGGGATACCTTCCAGATTGAATTCGCCCAGGCCTTTATTGCCGGCGGCGATTTCACGCTCGCCCTGGTAAACCTTGATGGTCACCGCAGGCTGGTTGTCGTCGGCGGTCGAGAACACCTGGCTGAACTTGGTTGGAATCGTGGTGTTTTTGTGGATCATCTTGGTCATCACGCCGCCCAGGGTTTCGATACCCAGGGACAATGGCGTTACGTCCAGCAACAGCAAGTCTTTGCGTTCGCCCGACAGTACCGAACCTTGAATCGCCGCGCCAACCGCCACCGCTTCGTCCGGATTCACGTCCTTGCGTGGATCCTTGCCGAAGAATTCCTTCACTTTTTCCTGCACCTTCGGCATACGGGTCATACCGCCGACCAGGATGATGTCGTCGATGTCGGACACTTTGACGCCCGCATCCTTGATGGCGGTGCGGCATGGTTCCATCGTCGCGACGATCAGTTCTTCCACCAGCGACTCCAGCTTGGCGCGGGTCATCTTCAGGTTCAAGTGGACCGGTGCGCCATTGGCCATCGCGATGTACGGCTCGTTGATTTCAGTTTGTTGCGACGACGACAGTTCGATCTTCGCGCGCTCGGCCGAAGCCTTGATGCGTTGCAGTGCGATCGGATCTTTTTTCAGGTCCAGGCCGTTGATTTTCTTGAATTCTTCGATGATGTAGTCGATCACGCGCTGGTCGAAGTCTTCGCCGCCCAGGAAGGTGTCGCCGTTGGTCGACAGCACTTCAAATTGTTTTTCGCCATCAACATCGGCAATTTCGATGATCGAGACGTCGAAGGTACCGCCGCCCAAGTCGTACACGGCGATTTTGCGGTCGCCTTTTTCGGTCTTGTCCAGGCCGAATGCCAGCGCGGCAGCGGTTGGTTCGTTGATGATGCGCTTGACGTCCAGACCGGCGATACGGCCGGCATCCTTGGTCGCCTGGCGCTGCGAGTCGTTGAAGTAAGCCGGTACCGTGATGACGGCTTCGGTGACTTCTTCGCCGAGATAGTCTTCAGCGGTTTTTTTCATTTTGCGCAGGACTTCGGCGGAGATCTGCGGTGGCGCCAGTTTTTTGTCGCGCACGCCGATCCATGCATCGCCGTTGTCGGCTTTCATGATTTTGTAAGGCATCAGGGCGATGTCTTTTTGTACTTCTTTTTCGTCGAACTTGCGGCCGATCAAACGTTTGACGGCGAACAGCGTGTTCTGCGGATTGGTCACTGCCTGGCGTTTGGCCGGCGCGCCGACCAGGATTTCACCATCTTCTTGATAAGCGATGATCGACGGCGTCGTACGTGCGCCTTCGGCGTTTTCGATTACCTTTGGCTGACCATTTTCCATGATGGAAACGCAGGAATTTGTGGTTCCCAGATCGATACCGATAATTCTACCCATGATTTTTCTTCCTTAATTCGCTAAAGTTCAGATGGTTCTTATATGTGGAAAAACGACGTGCTTTCAAGTGCTTGCTGATACCGCACTGCTGATTTATTTTGCGATTACTTAGCTTGCGCTGCGGTAACAATCGCCGGACGCAGTAAACGGTCCGCAATCATATAACCCTTTTGCAGCACCGACACGACTGTATTGGCTTCCTGTTCCGCCGGCACCACAGCCACCGCCTGGTGTTTCATCGGATCCAGTTTTTCGCCTTGCGCCGGCTGGATTTCAACCAGACGGTTGCGCTCGAAAGCCGAGCTCAACTGTTTCAGAGTCATTTCGACCCCCTCTTTCAGCGATTCGATCGACGGCGTTTCGATGCTCAAGGCCATCTCCAGGCTGTCTTTGACTGGCACCATGGCTTCGGCAAAACTTTCCACGGCAAATTTATGTGCCTTGGCAACATCTTCCTGGGCACGGCGGCGGATGTTTTCGCCATCGGCCTTGGCGCGCATGAATGCATCGTGCATTTCAGCAAGACGCGCTTCGGTACTTGCCAGCTGCTCTTCCAGCGTCGGCTCGGAGGGAGTCGATGGAGCGGCCGTTGCTGCGTCCGCCTGCTCGTTTGGTACAGCTTGGTTTTCCTGATCTTGCATCTAAAAAGCTCCTACAATCAATGACTTAATATTAGTTAGGCTTCACTTCTTTACAACACTGCTGCCAGATGGGGCTATATCCTACTGTTTCAAGAGGTATCGTCATCTGCTTTTCCAGACGGGCGCGGCGCCATGTAACAGCCGTTACAAAACTTAGCATCTTTGTAGATTCTCTTTGGTGGCGGAAGGTCTAATATGGAGAGACAAGACATGTAGACAAACTGCGGAGTTTCTTATGAAAATGCCAATCATCGCCGCCGCCGTTGCCGCCTATGCCGCGCTGATTACGGCATGGATTTGTTCTGTACTAACAACAGTGCGACTGCCTTCAGCGGCTTTATTCAACCCGCTATTTTAACAGTGTCGCCGCAGATCCCGCCACTGGCGCGGCTTGCGGCAAATAAAAAGCCGCATGGACGCGGCTTTTTGACTGACTTTCTGACGTCACTCCAGACTATTTTTCGGCACCCAGCGCCAGCGCCGCCTCGCGTCCGAGCAGCGCGTGGCTGCTGTCCAGTTCACGCTGGGCCGCCGTTTTCATTGTCGGCCAGCCGATCATGTGCTGCTCGGCAATTTCTGCCAAAGCGGCGATCCAGGCCGGCGCTTCATTCAGGCAGGGGATGTAATTGAATACCTTGCCGCCGGCGGTCTCGAAGTCGTGCTTCGCTTCCATCGCGATTTCTTCCAGCGTTTCCAGGCAATCGCTGGTAAAACCGGGGCACAGCAAATCGACCCGCGTCACGCCCTGCCGCGCCAGCGCGACCAAGGTCGGCGCGGTGTACGGCTGCAGCCACTCGGCCTTGCCGAAACGCGACTGGAAGGTCACCACGTATTGATCTTTGCTCAGACGCAATTTTTCCGCCAGCAAACGCGCAGTCTTGAGACATTGGCAATGGTAGGGATCGCCCAGCAACAAAGTGCGTTTCGGCACGCCATGGAAACTGATGACCAGTTTTTCCGGCCGGCCATGCGCATCCCAGTGATTCAATACCGAGTCGCGCAAGGCGTCGATATACGCGTCGTGGTCATGGTAACTTTTTACGAAACGCAATTCCGGAATATTACGCACCTTGGAAAAATGGCTGAACACCGCATCGCAGATCGACGCGGTGGTGGTGCCCGAATATTGCGGATAAGCCGGCAAGATGACGATGCGCTCGCAACCGTCGGCTTGCAGCTTGTCCAGCACGTCCGGCAACGATGGCGATCCGTAGCGCATCGCCATGTCGACGTTCAAGCCGTCATGGCCGCGTTCGGCCAGCGCGCCGCGCAGCAATTGGGTTTGCTTCTCCGTATGTACTTTCAGCGGCGAACCCTCACGGGTCCAGATCGATGCATATTTCTTGGCCGACTGGCTGGAGCGGAACGGCAAGATAATCAGGTGCAGGATGAACCACCACACCAGGCGCGGGATTTCCACCACCCGCGGGTCGGACAGGAATTGCTTCAGATAACGCCGCACGGCGGACGTCGTCGGCGCATCGGGCGTGCCCAGGTTGACCAGCACCACCGCGCTGCGGCTGGTGCTGCCGTGGGTAAAAGGAGGTTCTTTTTGAAAGGACATGAAAGATCTTCGATGTATTGGATGAGGGCATTATAGTTACATTGGATCAACAGAACCAATATAGTGGCCGCAGCAAAGGTGGCATGGTGCTCAAGACGCCAGCAACTCGCGCGCGTGCTTGCGCGTGGTCGCGGTAATTTCCAGCCCGCCCAGCATGCGCGCCACTTCCTCGACCCGCGACTTGCTGTCGAGCATATCGATGCGCGACGTGGTCTTGCCATTGTCCAGCGTGCTCTTGGCAACCTGGAAATGCTGGTTGGCCTGGCTGGCCACTTGCGGCAAGTGCGTCACGCACAGCACTTGCCGTCCCTGGCCCAGCCGTTTCAGCAAGCGCCCGACCACTTCCGCGACGCCGCCGCCGATGCCGCTGTCGACCTCATCGAAAATCAGCGTCGGCGTGGTGGTCGCATTCGACGTGATCACCGAGATGGCCAGCGCGATACGCGCCAGTTCGCCGCCGGACGCCACTTTGGCCAATGGCCGCGGGGCCGTGCCGGCATGGCCGGCGACCAGGAATTCGACTTGCTCCAGCCCGCTGCCGGACGGTTCGCACGGGTTCAGCGCCACTTCAAAACAGCCGCCGCTCATGCTCAAATCCTGCATCGCGCGGGTCACCGCGTCGCCGAGCATGTGCGCCGCCGCCGTGCGCAATACCGACAGGCGGCCAGCCGCCGTCATGTACTCGGCCATGATCTTGTCTTCCTGGCGGCGCAAGCCTTCGATATCGCTGGCGTCGGCCAATTGCTGCAACTTCTCCGACAGCTTCGCATGTTCTTCGGCCAACTCTTCCGGCATCACGCGGAACTTGCGCGCCGTCGTGTGCAGCGCCTCCATCCGCGCATCGACCTGGCGCAAGCGGTCCGGATCGAGTTCGACCCGGTCCAGGTAATTATTCAGCGCATACACCGATTCCTGCAACTGGATGCGCGACGATTCGATCAAGTCGACGATCGGCTGCAACTCGGCGTCGACCGACACCAGCTTGCCCAGCTTCTGGTTCAGCAGCGACAGTTGCGACAAGATCGGATGATCTTCCGCTTCGGAAATGACCGACAGCGTTTCCTGTGCGCCTTCGAGCAGGCTGGCCGCATGCGACAAGCGGCTGTGCTCGTTGGTGATGTCGCTCCATTCGCCCGGCTTGACGGCCAGCTTTTCCAGCTCGCCCACTTGCCATTCCAGCCGTTCGCGCTCGTACAGCACGTTGGCGGCGTTGGTTTCGAATTCTTCGCGCTGGCGCACCAGCGCGCGCCAGCTTTTATGCAAGGCCGCCACCTTGCGCGCATCGGTCGCCGCCGTGCCGTCCTTGCCGGCCTGGTTGTCCAGCAGGGCGCGCTGCGCCTCCGCCTTCAGCAGCGACTGGTGCGCGTGCTGGCCGTGGATATCGACCAGCATGTCGCCCAGTTCGCGCAATTGCGCGGCGGTGGCGGCGATGCCGTTGATGTACGCCTTCGAGCGGCCCGCATTGTCGATCACGCGGCGCAGCAGCGCGCCGCCTTCCTCGTTGGCGAATTCATGGGCCGCCAGCCAGGCTTGCGCTTCCGGGCTGACGCCGAAGTCGGCCGTGATGTCGGCCCGGGCCGCGCCTTCGCGCACCACGCTGGCGTCGCCGCGCCCGCCCAGCGCCAGCGTCAGCGCATCGATCAGGATCGACTTGCCGGCGCCGGTCTCGCCCGTCAGCACGCTAAAGCCGGCGGAAAATTCCAGTTCAATCGAATCGACAATAACAAAATCGCGGATGGACAGTGTGCGGAGCATAGGCTAGTTATGAGTGGTGGAAGGGAAGACCCCGAAAGCGCTAACTTAGTTCAGCTTGCCCTCGCCCGACGGGTACTCGTTCCAGTGCAGTTTTTCGCGCAGGGTGTCGTAATAACTCCACCCTTCGGGATGCAGGAAGGTAATCGTATGCGGCGAACGGCGAATGATGATGCGGTCGTGCTGCGACAGGCTGGCAAAGGTTTGCATGTCGAAATTGACGCTGATGTCGCGCCCGCGCATGATTTCGACCACGATCTGGCTCGAATCGGGCACGACGATGGGCCGGTTCGACAGCGCATGCGGCGCGATCGGCACCAGCACGATGCCGCCCAGGCTAGGATGCAGCAACGGTCCGCCGGCCGACAGCGCATAGGCGGTGGAACCGGTCGGCGTGGCGATGATCAAGCCGTCGGAACGCTGGTTGTACATGAAATGGCCGTCGACTTCGACTTTCAGTTCGGCCATGCCGGCGCCGGCGCCGCGCGACACCACCACGTCGTTGACCGCCAGGCCAAAGTGGATCGCCTGGCCATCGCGCAAGACGCTGCCTTCCAGCAAAGTGCGGCGCTCGGCCTTGAACTTGCCGGCCAGGATATCGGCCAGCACCGGCAACATGCGCTCGAGCGGAATATCGGTCATGAAACCCAGACGGCCTTGATTGATACCGATCAGCGGTACGTCAAATGGCGCCAGCTGGCGCGCGATGCCCAGCATCGTGCCGTCGCCGCCCATGACGATGGCGGCGTCGGCCACGGCGCCGATCTCGGCGGCGCTCAGGGCCTGGATGGCCGGCCTGGACGGCAACTCCAGGTGGGCGGCGGTTTCTGCTTCAAACACAACGGTGTGGCCCAGGCCGTGCAAAAAATCGAGGATGCTTTGCACCGGCTCTTCGATACCATCGGTATGCTGGCGAACAACTAAGGCTATGGTTTTGTACTTGGCTTGCGTGACGGGCATAAAAGTCTCGGCAAAAATATTCACGGTGGCAATACGTCCCTGGCGGTCCAGGCAAGCAAAATACTGTATATATTCACAGTATAGTGCGCTAGTGGCCGGCCTGCAAGGGGCGCTTGATAAAGTTCGGCTGCATATTAAACGGCTTATGCAGGCTAGAGTAGGCGAAAAGCAGCGGCTACGGTGCGGTTTTTTGCGTTAGCTCAATGATAATAACAATAGCGGCCGCAATTGCGCGCCCCGCATGGAATCAAATCGTTAGCATGGTGTCATATCACAAACTCAACTTGGAAACTTGACTGGGAAAGCGAGATAACATGGCTGCCGATCATCCAGACCGCAAGATCAATACCGATGAAAAAGTCCGCAACGATGGCGCGCGCCGCTTGCCGCATGAGCGCGATCAGTCGCCCGATGCGCAAAACGCCAAGCCGCGCCCGGTGATGGAGCAAGCCGCCAGCGATCTGGAGCAAGGGCTGGTCGATACCGATCTGCATGGAGAGCGCGGGGTCGAACAAGCCAAGCCGGCACCAGCGGGGCAGGCCGTGCCGGATCCCCATCTGACGCCGAAAAAGGCGCGTTAACTAATGTCGCTGTCTTACGCAGGTTGGCTTAGCGCAGCGCAAGCCAACACAGCGCGGACGCGAGCTTGTTGGTGAGCTTGCCGGATTACGCGCTGCACACTAATCCGGCCTACGCGGCGACCTACGCGGCATGACGCGCTGATATCCTTTATTTTGAAAGCACGACGATGAATCCATTCACTTGCTGCGCCGCCGTGGCCGCAGTATTGATGGTCGGCACCGCCCTGGCCGTCCATGCGCAAGGCATGCCGCCCGGCTTCGGCCCGAACCCGACATTACCCAAGCCGGACAGGCAATTGATCCCCACCATGAATGTGGCGCCGGCCCAGCCATGGCAAGGCAACGCCAAACCGCTGGCCGCACCCGGCTTCGCGGTCAGCGCCTATGCGCGCAAGCTGGACCATCCGCGCTGGCTGTACGTGTTGCCGAACGGGGATGTGCTCGTGGCGGAAACCAATGCCCCGCCGAAACCGGGCGATGGCGGCGGCATCCGGGGCGCGATCATGAAATACCAGATGAAAAAAGCCGGCGCCGGCCCGGCCGCAGCCAACCGCATCACCTTGCTGCGCGACATCGATGCGAATGGCGCCGCCAAGATCCGCACGGTATTTTTGCAGGGACTCAATTCGCCATTCGGCATGGCGCTGATCGGCAACGACTTGTATATCGCCAACGCCGATGCGGTAATGCATTTTCCGTATCAGGAGGGACAGACCACGATCAGCGCCAAGGGCAACAAGGTGCTGGACTTGCCGGGCGGCCCGATCAATCACCACTGGACCAAGAACCTGGTCGCCAGTCCGGATGGCAAGTTCCTGTATGTGTCGGTAGGCTCGAACAGCAATGTCGGCGAAAACGGCATCGTAGCGGAAAAAGGGCGTGCCGCGATCTGGCAATTCGACCGGGCCAGCGGCAAGGCGCGCATCTTCGCCGATGGCTTGCGCAACCCGGTCGGTTTGGCATGGCAAGCGGCCAGCGGCCAGCTATGGACCTCGGTCAATGAGCGCGACGAACTGGGCGATGAACTGGTGCCCGACTACATGACCTCGGTCAAGGATGGCGGTTTTTACGGCTGGCCCTACAGTTATTACGGCAAGCATGTCGACACCCGCATGAAACCGCAGCGTCCGGACCTGGTGGACAAGGCCATCGTTCCCGATTACGCGCTGGGCGCGCACACCGCCTCGCTGGGATTGACCTTTTATGACGGCAAACTGTTTCCGGCCAGCTACCAGGGCGGCGCATTTGTCGGCCAGCATGGTTCCTGGAACCGCTCGCAGCGCAGCGGCTACAAGGTCATCTTCGTACCGTTCGCCAACGGCCAGCCGTCCGGCCCGCCGCAGGATTTCCTGGCCGGCTTCCTGTCCCGCGACGGCGATGCGCAAGGCCGTCCAGTCGGCGTAGCGGTCGACAAGAACGGCGCCTTGCTGGTGGCCGACGATGTCGGCAATGCCGTGTGGCGCATCACACCGGCCAGCCGCTGATGCTTGGATGAACTGGTATTACTGGCCAGCCCGTGTGTGTAGTACCGCACTGTGTCGCACAGCACACGGGGCCATGATGATGCATCAATCAGCGAGAAGGAGTTCATCATGGAAAAATCAGGATCGGCCGTCTGGAGTGGCGGCCTGCAAGATGGCAAGGGCAATATCTCAACCGGAAGCGGCGTGCTCGACAATGTGCCTTACGGCTTCAACGCCCGCTTCGAACAAGGCCCCGGCACCAATCCCGAAGAATTGATCGGCGCGGCCCACGCCGCCTGTTTCACGATGGCCTTGTCCGGCAAGCTGGGCGAAGCCGGCATGCGCGCCAATGCGCTGATGACCACCGCCAAGGTGACGCTGGACAAGGTCGATGGCGAATATGCGATCACCGCAATCCACCTGAACTTGATTGCCAGCATCCCCGGCGCCAACCGCGCGGCCTTTGAAGACGCGGCGATGCAAGCCAAGCTGGGTTGCCCGGTATCGAAGCTGCTGAATGCCCGTATCACGCTGGAAACCCGGCTGGATAATTAACCGGCCTGCTCGCCGTCCCGGCAGGAATTTGCCAAAACGCATAAAATTCGGTCTTTCCCCTATCACCATCAAGGATTTACGATGCGTATTTTGCACACCATGCTGCGGGTCGGCGACCTCCAGCGCTCGATCGATTTTTACACCGCCGTGCTCGGCATGAAACTGCTGCGCACCAGCGACAATCCCGAATACGAATACACGCTGGCCTTCGTCGGCTACGGTTCCAACCCGGACCACGCGGAACTGGAACTGACCTATAACTACGGCAAGCACAGCTACGACATGGGTACCGCCTACGGCCATATCGCGATTTCGGCCGACGACATCTACAAGGCATGCGAGGCGGTCAAGGCGAATGGCGGCAACGTCACCCGCGAACCGGGTCCGGTCAAGGGCGGCAATACCGTGATCGCCTTCATCACCGATCCGGACGGCTATAAGATTGAATTAATCGAACGCAAGTTCGACGCTGAAGGCGCAGGGCTTTAATCCCTGGGTAATCACGCATCGTCCAGCGCCGCGCGCTGGATGGCTGCACGCAACCATGCCAGGCCGGCATCGCCGGTGGTGCGCTGATGCCACACTTGCTCGAACACGAATGGCACGATGTCGAATGGCGGCGCGATGATTTTCAGTCCGGCGGCGGCCGGCGTGGTGGTCACGCAACTGGCCAATAATATGGCCAAGACTGCCTCATGACTTTTACTGGCGCTGCAACACGGCCAGGTGCAGCGTGCGCCGCGTGCTGAATCCCAGTTTGCGGTACAGCGCAATGGCCCCGAGATTGTCGCTGTAGACATGCAGGCAAGGAATCCGGCCCGCCTGGCGAATAGCTTGCGCCGCATCGATGACCAATTCGGCCGCATATCCGTGGCCACGATGGCCGGGATGTACGCACACGGCGCTGATTTCGGTATAACCGTCGAGACACATGCGTTCGCCTGCCATCGCAAGCAGCTGCCCGTCCATCTTGATGCCGGCAAAGCGCCCCAGTTGCGCGGTGCCGGTATCGAACGGACCGGGCTGGGTCAGTTGCGCCAGTGCGATCATCTGCTCCAGCTCGGCCTCTCCCAGCAACAGACAACGCGCGGCGCCGCTCCACACGGGCTCGCCGCCGCCGACCATTTGGTCGACCAGTCCACGGTGCACGATATCGAAGCCCGGCGCTGCCTCGATCCGCTCGGCCAACGGCAATACCACATGCTGGCCGGCCGCCACCAGGCCAGCCAACGCCTCGAAACTGGCGGCCGAGGTGTCCGGCAAACCGGCAAACGGACTGATATGGGCCGGATAGCGGCGCGCCTTCGGGCCGCCCAGCGCCAGATGCGCCTGGCGCGTGGTCAGCGCTTGCCATACGGCATTGTCTAATGGATGTTCTGTCATGCGATTCCTGAAGCGGCGATGGTTGAACCTGGCTAAAAGTCCGGGCATAAACATTATAATCGTCATTTATCAGCGCAGTAAACAAGCAACTACGCAGCAACCGCGATGCGTCAGGGTACGAACGAGGGAAAGCGCAAAACAGGACAGCAAGGAAGAAATCATACTGGCGGCGGCCACCAGCGCGGCCGCCGCGACAACACTCTTAACGTTCCAGCAGGGCGTTCACCGGCACCAGGTCGGCTTCCTTCAAGGTGCCGGCGGCCGATTTCAGGCGCAAGCCATTCATGATGGTGTCATAACGGGCTTTCGACAAATCCTTTTGCGTCGAGAACAATTGCTTCTGCGCATTCAGCACGTCGATATTGATGCGCACGCCGACCTGGTAACCCAGCTCATTCGATTCCAGCGCCGACTTGCTCGACACTTCCGCCGCTTCCAGCGCCTTGACCTGGGCCAGGCCGCTGTTGACGCCCAAATAAGCCTGGCGCGCGCCTTGCGATGCATTGCGGCGCGCGGTTTCCAGGTCGCTGCGGGCCTTGTCTTCCAGCGCGATCGATTCGCGCACCTTGCTGGTCACGGCAAAGCCGCTGAAGATCGGCACCGACCATTGCACGCCGATGGCATTGTTATTGCTGCCGCCAGTACCAGTGGTATAGGTATGGCCGGCGTTGGCGGTCAAGTCCAGCGTCGGATAATGGCCGGCGCGGTTGCGCGCGATATCGCGCTTGGCCGATTCCAGCGACAACTGGGCGTTGACGACGCCATAGTTTTGCTCTTCCGCCGACTTGATCCACGGTTCCACCGCAGCCGGTTCCGGCGCATTGATGGCCACGCCGACGCGCATCGGCGCCAGGCCGCCCGGCAAATCGCCGATGATGGTTTGCAGCGCGGCGCGCTTGTTGTCCAGGTCATTGATCGCGGCAAACTCTTGCGCCACCACCAAGTCGTAAGCGGCCTGCGCCTCATGCGTGTCGGTAATCGTCTGCGTACCAACTTCGAAATTGCGCTTGGCCGACGCCAGTTGTTCGGTGGTCGCGGCTTTTTGCGCCCGGGTCGCGCCCAGGTTGTCCTGAGCGGTCAGCACGTCGAAATACGCTTGCGCGACGCGGGTGATCAAGTCTTGCTGCACTTGCGCGAATTGCGCTTCGGCGGCCGCTTGCGCCAGTTTGCTTTGCTGGTATTGCTGCCAGTTAGCCCAACGGAACAGCGGTTGCGACAAGGTCAGGTTATAGCTATTGGTATGGCTGGCCACGTTTGGCAGCGTCACCATCTGGCCCTGCGCGGCCTGCATGACTTCGGTATGGTTACTGGTATTGCTGCCGGTTGCAGCAATTTGCGGCAACAGGCCGGACAAGCCTTGCGGAACCTTTTCCATCCCGGCGGCCAGGGCGGCGCGCGCGCTGGCATATTGCGCATCGTTCGCCAGCGCTTGCTGGTACACCTGGATGAGGTCGGCCGCCTGTGCGTCGAGCGACAAAAAAGCGCTGCTGATCAGCACGGCGATAAAGGGTTTCCGCATTGCATTTCTCCGTTGGAGTCGTCAAAAGTTGATGAAATCAAAAAATAATTCTTAAAGCTAGCTCGACTATATAAAAACGGCGCAAGTCTCCCCCCGCGGCGGGCCGGCTGGCCTGCGCCGCGTGTTTCTTGACTGAATTATACTTAGTATTTCGGCATTGCCGGATCGACTTGCAGCGCCCATGCATGGATGCCGCCGGTCAAGTTACTGATCTTGCCGAAACCGTTGCGCTCGAGGAAAGCCGCGACCTGCATGCTGCGTGCGCCGTGGTGGCAAATGCAGACGATGGCCGCGTCTTCATCGAGGTCGTCGATGCGCGCCGGAATCGAATGCATCGGCATCAGCGCCGCACCGTCGATATGGCAGGTTTCGAATTCCCAGTTCTCGCGCACGTCCAGCAAGAACGGTTGCGGCCGGGAAGTATCGGCCAGCCAGGCGGCCAGGTCGGGAGCGCTCAAGTGTTCCATCAAACCCGTCCGCTTAAAACTGGAAATGCGAGACCACTGCCGCTTGCAGCGGCTTGACATTGGTTTCAAACAGCTTGCGGGTATCGTAAGCCTTGTCCGAAACGCGTGTCACCAGGTGCGCCGACATGATAGGCGCTTCACCGATGATGGCCAGGATGCGGCCGCCGACTTTCACTTGTTGCAACAACGCTTCCGGCAACACCGACAAACCACCCGACACCACGATCACATCGTAAGGCGCGCCCTTGGCCCAGCCTTGCGCGCCGTCGCCCAGTTCCACGGTGACATTGGTGACGCCGTTGTCCGCCAAATTCTTTTCAGCCAGCGCCTTCAGTTCAGGCACGATTTCCACCGTCGTCACATGACGGCCCTTGTACGCCAGCAACGCCGCCATATAGCCCGAACCTGCGCCGATTTCCAGCACGTTTTCATGCTTTTTCAAGCCGGTTTCTTGCAAAATACGGGCTTCCAGCTTCGGCGTGAACATGTTTTCGCCGGAAGCGAGCGGGATTTCACTGTCGACGAAGGCCAGGTTTTTATACGCGGCCGTTACAAAATTTTCACGCTTGACGACCAACAACAGCTCCAGGACGTCCTGGTCCAGTACATCCCATGGACGGATTTGCTGTTCGATCATATTGAAGCGGGCTTGTTCGATATTCATCTTTGGACTCGGTGGGTGGAATAATAATCCGCCATTTTATCGTTGAACTGACTGAAAGCCCATGTTAACGATAAAGGCGGCGCGATTCGGGGATTTTGCGACGGTCTGCAGTTTTAAGGGAATGAACCTTGCAAAAACCGCAGCCAGATGCATGGCGGCGCCGGCTTGCAAGGCGAGGCGGTCCTCATGGCGCCGGACTGCCGGCTGGCCGGTCGGGCGCCAGGCCACGCAGGCTCATGTCGATAAAGGCGCGCATATACGCGTCCGCATCGATGTCCGCCATATCGCAGGGCAAGAAGGAATTGGCCCACATGGTCAGCATGATGACCGGCGCGATCAGAATGGCGGTGGTCAGTTGCGGATCGACCGGCCGGAATTCGCCGCGCGCGATGCCGCGCTCCAGCATGCTGGCGATCAAGGCATTACCGCGGGCGATCACTTCTTCGTTGTAAAACTGCGTCAACTCCGGGAAATTACCCGCTTCCGCCATCATCAGCTTGGTCAGGCCGGCCAGCTTGGTGGCGCCAACCTGTTGCCACCACTGCATTAATATGCACGCCAGCAAATCCGCGCTATTGCTGTCGGATGCGGCAAAACTGTTTTCGGCCTCGCCGATCACGTGCACGATATTGGCGCGCACCACCGCCTTGAACAACTCTTCCTTGTTCTCGAAATACAGGTACAGCGTGCCTTTGGAGACGCCGGCGCGCTTGGCCACGTCTTCCAGCCGGGTCGAAGCGAAACCGCGTTCGACAAATAAATCCAGCGCAGCGGCGAGCAACTCCTGCGGGCGGGCATCCTTGCGCCGCTCCCAGCGCGGTTTGGTATCGGTCGGGACTTGCATATGCTTCGATCTGCTAACTTACTCTTGAGTCATTAATATTAGTCGTCTATACAGGCAGCGTCAAGCAAGTTCGTTGGACGACACATAAGTTTGCACCGGCGACAGATAAAGTTGCACGCGACGACACATAAAGCTGCATACGGTGTAAAGCTCGGATGCAAGTTGCTGACGACCCCATCAACCACAATTGCACTAATGACACATGAGTTTGCACCGGACCACAGATGGGCTTGCACTGAGCAAATTACCGGGACACAAATATTTTCACCTCGGCGTCCAAGTTCGATGCCGCACTCATCCATCCTTGCAACAATTGATAAGCTTGGAGTGACTCACTACGTCCTCCTACACCTAGTCTCATCTGCGTCTCAAAATCAGAAATCGAAAAGCTGTTTGCCGCAATAATCCAGACCTCCTTGCGAACGCCGACACTTCTGCGGCGTGCTGCTATTACAGCCCAAAGCTGCTCAAGTGCAGGTTCAAGCGCATCAACTGTACTATCAAATCTACGCCCCTCGAACAGACGAATGCGATTTGCCAAGCGCTGAGGAGCGGCAGGCTCCGGCCAATCCGCCAACAGATTTGTCCAATTTGCAGCCTTCAGGTTACGGTCGCCCGAAACAAGCATTTCCAAATTTTTGGTTGCTTGAGAGCCAACCTCAGCTAGCGCGCCCGCAGACGATTGCGGACGTTGCGCAGACGTGCCACATTTGACATGTACATACACAAGTTTTTCTGGGGAGGAAATGACAAAATCAGCAGGCTCAGTTCCCATGTCGGAACACAAGATGAAATCTGCCGCAGCAATATGTGAATAGAACGGCCCCAATTCTGATATTGTTGGATTTGGCAAAGAGTAATTTTTTAGTTTATCAATAATATAAAATACTGAATTTAATGAAAATTCATCGGCTGAGGTCTGGATAATTCCGTCTACATGTCCTTTTTCAGTTAATCCATCTTGCAACAGGCCAGGAATAGCGATGAGAACACCGCTCAATTCAGAATTAGCAACAACAAAACCATCTTGCGTCGGCAATCTTAATTCATAAAATCGACCTCCCGCATAAGTAATTCCATTTTTAAATAATATTTTATGCAATGACCGGATTAAAAATTTTTCGAATCCAAAACTCTCATCAAAACCAATAATCTCAATATCACTTTCCGTAACAAATTCAACATAAGGATACTCAGCAATAATATTTATACTTACATTGCATGCCTCAACTCCATTACTTAAAACAAATTTCGAATCATATTGATAATATAAAAAACTATTATCCAATTCAAACTTAATTCCATTTACAAGAAACTCAATCGGTTTTTCGTAAATACTAAAATCGAACACAACTGACTCTGCCATTAAAGCATCGGTGGGTATAATTGGTTTTGAAAACGAATTCAAAATTCGCCCCGAAGCTTCGACATCAGATGCCAAACATTTTTCAATCATTTCAAACCATTCATCCAGATCTGCCAAACTAAATTGACGGTCTTTATGATCCGAAATTCGTCCAGCATCGACCCCTATATAATAGCTACCTGACTTATTTCCTTGATTGTCTAAGGTGTCGCACTTTATTGTCGACATACGATATGCTGCAAATTGCTGCTGCCCCCCAAGATCATCAAGGTTTTCCCCCTTAATTACCATTGCTTCAGGTCTTTTACGAGCTGAATTGATTGATCTAGTGCTCGCTTCTTTGGGCCGTATAGAAGCACCTCTAGTCATGACTTTGAGCAACTTACTCTGTTCCAGAGGGGAGCCAAAATTAAGCTCAGCATCAGAGCTGTAAGTGCGCCCACGACTATCGAATACAGCGACTATTCCGTTCGCCAATTGTCGCAACAAAACAATTTCAAGACTTGGCTCAAAAAAAAGCTCATTGGACAGAAACCGAGATTTATTAAATGCGACAGACAGAACAATAATTATTTCAGTTGAATTTGATTTAAATACTTTACACAACTCCCCTTGATTCGTCGCACGCCAATAAAGCGTGTCAGCAGCTTGCGGCAGCGCAAACCCGACCTGCGAGTGTAGAAAACAGATCGAAGCGGTTGGAATACTTAATGCCTTATCAGGATCAAAAGAATTAATATCAAATTTTCCTACAAACCGATTTTCATGGTAACTGAATTCAGGAAATGCATCCAAGTATAATTCAATTAGTCTTCCCGTGTTAAGAGAAGCCAGAAACTTGCTAACGCCGTTAACGGATTGAAGCGAGCTGTCAAAGTCACGGTAACTAGACCACATTGCGAAATTGGTTGGATGGTCGAATTCGAGTACGACTGGATGAAGGCCGTCAAAAGTACGCACCACACGTCCAACAGTTTGAACAAGTTCTCGGCCACTACCTAAAGGATACGTTAATACCATGAGCTTGGCCGCAGGGATATCAACGCCTTCATCCAATTTATGTTGATGGACCAGAACTCTAAATACACTATCGCTTAGAGCCTTAGGCACAGCCGTTTTTACGTTATCGCGAGTATCGTTCGTATATCGCTGATGTATTGCAAGTGTCGGAACATGTTGATTGAATAAATTAAAAAAATATTCAACTTTTTCAAACGATTTGCATTTGACAATACATTTCGCTGTCGGAAATTCATCGAGAAATTTAAGTACACTGTGCAAAATATTCTCTTGGGCAACAGTAGCGAAAGCTGGTTCACTTAGAACTTGATCCGCTAATGCCTCAGAAAATGTGTAGACATAGCTGGCCGTAGGACTAACATCGAATTGAAAAAGATCATTCCGATATGGTGTTGCAGTAATTACGATTTTATGTGCAGAAGTTCCACGCACCAGCGTTCGCCAAACCGGCGAAGGTTCTGAGTGGCCTTCATCAATAATTATCAAATCGAAGAATTGCTTTATTTCTTCCAGCCGGTCACTACTTAAACTATTCAACATCTGGAAGGTAGTTACATAAATTCCATTAGCATCTGTATTTTCAATGCTTCGAAATACTGGCCTCATCGGAATAGGAGCCGCCGGACAAGTCTTCGTAAAAAAGCCGCCACTAATTTCTTTGGCGAGTTGATCACATACGGCGCGACGATGGCATAACACCAGGATTCGACTCTGATCAACATGGTGTGCCAAAACGGCGATTACACCTGACTTTCCGGCCCCTGTAGGAAGACTTATCAAACAAGATTTATGATCGTGTTCAGAAAATGGGGTTTGTGTGTATAGCAAGGCATTCTGAATGCTCAATTGTTGACATGCTCTAAGGGAAGACCAAAGTACGTGATCAAGGCCATGTATATTTTTATCTATCTGTTCCATTCGAGCCGCCTTTTTTATTCTAAATTATTAAAACTTCGTATTGTGCTCGCCCACATACTCATCAAAAAAAATAACGAACGGGTCTATAAATATGTCCCTTTAATGTACTTTTTACAGGCGCATTTTCCAAGTTGAATATAGACAAGAAATATTAATTAAGTACCAAGTATAGCATTGCGTTTGTTGTTAACCACCATACCAAAAATTATTTTTTCGTACAAAATCCGAGATTCTAAGGAAGAAAGAAAATTCATAGATTCAATAGCTTACGCAACACTACTGCTTGATGTAGTGTTGTGCAAGTATTAGTAAACGTGGGGCGCACTATGTGTGGGCACGGCAGCGTAAGTAAACAAGGAATTCACCCTGCGCGGAATTTTTGCGGCTCAAGGGCAAGGCGGAGCGGGTTTAGCCCGACAATGGGCTATCAGTGTTGCGGTCGCCCACAATCCCAAATTGTGGGCAAGCCACCGAATTGCCGTTACGCTGCGTATGAAAGAAGGCCGTGAAGAACACAACTTCGACTTGAACATCGATTAAATTAACCGCACACGCAATCCCGTATTTGAAGTAATCGCGAGAAAATTCGACGTCTATGTCGTCAGATACCAAGTTTCAGATCAGTCCAAACCTATCTGGCGCTTATGTGCGGTGGTGCAAGCTCATGTGCCGTCCAATGCCAAGCTTCCGAGACATCGAGTTTGCGGTCGTAATACATCAATCATCGTGCGGCGCCAGCGTTCGTTCCACGCATGGGTCCTTTCAACGATCCAGCGCATGGGAAGGACGATGAGTCCGGCATCTTTAGCAGCAACATGCTCAGGAGCGATATTGGGATCGTGTAACGTTCCGGTCGTGCCATTGGTTGGATGACAAACCACTTCAACCGAAAGACGATGTGCCAGCTCGATGGCATGAGCACATTTTCCACAATAGGCGCCATCGGTATAGAGCTTTTCAAAGCGAGGACTGTTGCTGCACGCTTGCGCAAGCTCCACTCGATCACCCGATCGCTAGGCACCTTCCGGCTGTTGAATCCCACCAGTCGCCGCGTGTTCGCGGACAATTCGTGCGCAATACAAATGAAGTGTTCAGAACATCTAAAACATCATTAAAAAAGGCTTTTTGCCCAAGCTGAAAACTCACTTGTGGTTTTTTTTGCCTCAATAATTAAGTTCATTGCCTCCGGATCAGTGGCGGCTTTTGTTCGGATAAAAGCGAGATTTCTAATCATGATAGAGCGTCGCCTTACCAAATGCTTACGAGTATTAAGCCCAAATATCTCAACAGTCTTGCCACCGCGTCCATTTTTTCCTTCCGCTCGCGCCATTCGAGTTTTAGCATCATAGGTAAATTTTATGAACGAGTCTGGATCCTCCGTGCAGGGATTAACGAGCGGTCCGCCTTGGGCCGCCAACGGAAACAATTGCCCTTTATGTTCGGCATCGTTGCAGCGCGCGCATGCCAAAAGTAAATTTTTCCAAGTAAAAGTATGGGACGGATATTTACCTTTAGGCCTGAAATGTTCGATGTGACCATACGTGACGCTACTGATCTCAGATTCGCAATATGCGCACTTATCATTAAACATTAACTCAAGAGCCGCCTTAACATCTTTCTGTCCATACTTAGAAAAAGCATTTTTTATATCTTTTTTGACGCCACCGGAAATAGCAGCGAGAAGTTCGCTCTTCCATTTGGAAGCATTGGTCGCCAAAGATTTTGGCTGGGCTGAGCGATTAACTTTTATCATTTTGCTTTGCCATATAATTATTGATTTTTCTCTCAAAATCTGATGGAAGCTCTTCAATTCCATAGGGATTATAAATAGCAAAAAACTCACTAAGATTAGACAGCTCAGTCTTCTGTCGTGTTGTAAGTCGAGTCCTTTTTGCCATCAAAAATTCATATCGATTCAATTTATCTTGTATCTCTGGCGCATAGGTAGACGTAAGATCGAAAGCATCACTTTTTAAAATATCATCAACATCTAGAGCGAAAACATCATGAACTATTTTATTTGGAGACTCATTATCTTTTATTATCTTTAGAGTTAGCGCATCACGGCCGGCCCCAGCAGCGACAAAGGGACTATGAGTGCTAACAATAAACTGTATATTTGGAAATTTCTCCTGCAACCAGGTTGCAATATAACGTTGCCATACTGGATGCAGATGGATATCTAGTTCATCGATTAAAACGACACCGTGAGCGGAGAGAGGATTCGACAAATCTGGGAATCCTTCAATCAATCTCCAAACCAGATCTCCAGCCAATGCGAGAACACTACGATAACCATCACTGAGCGCGAACGTAGGAACTTTGGCACCATCCACATCAAACAAAATTCGACCTTCATCGTCTATCGAGTCGAAGCGAACACTCGAAGGAAGCAAGCCATTTATCGCGTCAACACTTATCTCTTTCAATCTAGTCGAAGTGTTTTTTGAACGTTTTACTTCTTGATAATCAAGATACATCAACCAGTTTTCTAGAGTTGCCAGTCCTTCGTCCTCTGCAAACTGAGTGGAGAAGTTGGTGAATCGAGATGGCTGTTGCATTGAGGGAACCAAAACCTGGCTTCTTCTCGTCAGCCGCCTAAACGCGCCATAGCCAGCCGCGAACCAACCTTTGCTGCTTGATGAAAAAGCGTTTTGTCGTAGCCAACTCAACGATCGGTCAGCGGACTCATGTACTCCCGGCTGCGTATGAACCTTTCCTCTGATGATGATTCGTTCATGGCCTGTCACATGCTGTGTATATGCGAAGGAGGTACGAATTTTATCCACGCCAAAAGTGCCTGAATCAGAAGGCTCTTGATGTATACGGCATGAAATTTTTCCAACCACACCTTCTTGCCGCAGCCAGCCCGTGGGGCGCGGTAACAACTGTGATGCGACTTCAGGTCCAGCGAGCGCTAAGGCCATTGATTGGAGCAAAGTGGTCTTACCGCCGCCATTCTCGCTTAACAGTGTTACCCATCCAGCTCTTCCACCCTCTTGCTTTAAATTTAGGGTGGTTTTCTTGAAACATTTAATATTTTCAAGACTGACTTCTTCTAACCACATACGATGTCCTTGACTAAATTAAATGATATTGATCTTTCCGAGCATCTATACGAGTAGCATTGACCAAGAAATTCAAGGTTAGGCCGTGTGGTCTATTTCTTGATTTATCACACTACCTAACGCATGTACTGCCATATGAAAATTCTTTAGCGCAGAACTCATTGTAACGGTGAATCGACTCGGGGTCCCGAAAAGGCGGGTATTACGTTCATCTGCCGTGCTTGCTCTACGAGCTGGCTATTGGCCGCACCGGAGGGCCCCTGCATGAAGTTGCTCAGGCAGCTTGTCAACATAGCTGTGCTCGTGATTGATGGTTGGGGACTAGTCGTGCTCGACGACGCGCACCGGCGCGACCTGCTAAAAGTGCTCGATCCGCCAATGCAGCCGCTTGACCATGGTCACCAGCCAGCTTCCCATTGAACATCGGCACGCCGCTATCGGTGACGCCACCTTGACCAAGACGATCCTTGACTGCTTGGTTCACAACGCCGGCCTAAACCCGGTTTGGCTCATGCAGTCTTATGCAACCCAGTCGTCAACGCTGAGGCGTTTGCTTTTCTTACGAGTCACAATAACTGGCTTCGCCCAGTCAAACATCGACGTCGAGAGACGTTGTTTCTTCGCTGTGAATACAGTCAGAATCATGCCTTTGACGTTTTCGATGAGGGGCGGCTCGAAGTCTGCGTGGAGGGGGTAGCCAAGTGGATATTTGCGACGCTCCCACCACATGCCAATACGTGATTGTACGAACATAAAGAGGAGCATGATGCCCAGCCAAAACGACGCCACAATAGCACTGGGAATGCTTGGTGGCGTTTGTAGGAGTTTTGCAAAACTGTAGTTGCTGTATATGAGCCACGAACTAATCGGCAGCCCCACAAACATGTTGGCAGTCCAAAGTAAGATAAATAATGTGGCAAGCCATTCTCCTATACCGGCCTTAACCTCCTCAGCGTGATGATCCAAGCTAGTTGCTTGACCGCGAATTCGGCCGAGTATTTCAACATCCGCCATTGCTTCGCCACCGTAGAAGAGAATGACGTTTATGTGGTCACCAGGATTGATACAATCGAAGTAGATATCCACGTTTTGATCGTCTCCCTGAGAAAGGGAGCATATGAGTTGATCATCATTCGAAAGAAGGTCCGCCCTAATGATGTATGCATTTTTCCCAATGGATAAGCGGAGCGGCGCGTTGTCGAGAAAATCGGAGGGAGAAATTGCATGCGTCCCGCGATTCCAAATCACGAGATTGAGGGCGTAGACCCCGCGATGGGTGCGACCGTCCTCGTCCGCGATTTGGAAGGGGAACTCCGTCGGGAGTTCAGCCACGATACCGCGCATGACAAGGCGTGATTTCAGATACTTATCTTGGGTTAAGGGTTTCCTGCCGATAATGGCAGCAGCGACACGAAGGAGAGCGGCGCCAATAGTATTTAGTGGCTCGACGAAGGCCATATTTTTTCCTTTGTTTATGAATTAATACATCATAGGCTCAATCGCCAATGAAATCGCCGGCGGTGCCTAAGTACATCGGATGGTCAGCTCCCTTATATTTCGGCAGCCATCGCTTGTCCTGCGGTCCAGTCGGATGGTCGTACTCTGTTGACGAAAGAATTAGCTGAGCATTCTTTGCTGCACAAAGATTTTCCAACTCACGGAGGTATTTCGCGAGGTCCTCGGTATGAAGCTCCTGCTGTTTCGGTGTATCCAGAATAATCAGCCTGAATGGTCGCGATGGCTCTGATATGTAGGCTTCGAATAGCGCGGCATGGATTGCCAATACCAAACGGATTTTTGTGCTTCCGGAGAAGAGATCTAAGGACTCACCGTCGAACTTGAACCTAAGGTCTAAATCGATGTCGACGTTCCTCGATACGTTATGGGTATCCAGAATGTCCATCCACTTCACCGCCAGTTCACGCAATTGGTAGCGAAGTTTATTGAAATCGAAATCGGTTCGGCCACTATTGGATAAGCTATCAATACGCTCCTGAATTCGCAGCCGCTCTTCTTCTAGCTTTACGATCTTAAATCGCTCCCCTTGAAGCGCGACCATTCTCCCGAGTTCGCCTTGGGCTTCTACCAGCTGTTTGGTCAGTCCCTGAACAGCGGTCACGAGTTGATCGATACCGGCCGCTGCTGGTGAGTTCAGTTGAGTCACCAGGACTTGGCGCTCTACTTGCAGATTCATCAAGACTTCTATGATCTGCTCAATACGAATCTCGGCGCGTAACGCATTGCGGTCGAGGTCCTTGATTTGGTCACGGAGATATAAGAGATTCTTGCCATACGACTCAGTGCTGCCCATGAACAAGCCGCAATTAGTTGCACCACAAATTTCGCCGAAAGAAGAGAACACTCGGCGAGCCTGTTCATTGAGACCAAGTGTCTTTACTTCACCTTCGATTTCCGTTCGAATGGAGTCAATCCCAGAAACGCGATTCTGCAGTTCGGAGAGTTCAATTTGCTTTGATCGTATCTGTTGGTCTTTTTGACGAAGCAGTTCGGTGACTGCTGAACTAGCAGTACCTTTCGCGTCGACTGAATCTCGCAGCGTGTTAATTTGGCCTGTGATATCAGCTACCCGGCGTTGAAGTACATCTTGGTTGGCAGGGGCATAGTCAACGCCTCGTGATTGGTACTCGAAAATTCGTTGCGCTGCCACGATCTTCCGTGTCTGCGCTTCAAGCGCTGCCTTCTCACCAATTAGGTCCTTCTTTACATCGAACGAGTGCTTGGGATTTAAGCCAAACACGAAGCGGACCATCTCCACGAACTGGTCAGCGATGAACGCACTATTCGACTTATAGACCGCCGTGTAGCCATCGCCTTGGTTCAGGTAAAAAACTGGCAGGACGGTAGACACGTAAGGTTGTGCTACCTGCCCGCCGGTCGTTACGAGGCGGGGAGGCTCTAGACCAAGCGCCTCGAAAAGAGCCGCAGAAAAGGCTCCTTCATTGTAATGCTCAGACTCTTGACCCCGATAGGTCATGATCGCGTGGAAGTCGCGGTTGTTCGCTCCTAGAATTCGGCGGATGATTAGTGGCTCACCGTCGTTCTCGGCCTCCAATGTCACCGTAGAGCATTTGCTGAAAATCTCGTCCCGGAACTTCGGCGGGAATCCAAGACTAGCTGCCAATGACTGGATAATCGGAGTCTTACCACTACCATTCTTGGCGAAGATGAGCGTGGTTCGCCAGCCAAATTCGAGTAGCGGGCTTTCCCAACCATTCTGACCAAGCGGTTCAATTTTTAGAGACTTCAACCTCACTTCACTTCTCCCCTGATTCGAGTCTCGTCCCTGATGTACTGGTAGCTAAGTTCAATGGTCTTCATTGACATGGCCAATGGACTCTCGCCGTCCACCGCACTTTGATAAACCTTCTTTCCAAGATCGGTTGCCGATACTCGTTGAGTAAACTTATCGACGGAAATTTGTCTTGTGGATTCAAGGAACGTCAGCGCCTTGATAGTTCTGATGCGCAAATTTCCAGACCATCCTATATCTTGTGATGAGCCCTTAAATCCGACTACCGTGCGTTCCAGGCACTCGCCGACCAACTGACCAATCTCTGGCAGTAGCGGCTTTGCCGATCCCTTGGCTATGGCCAAAATTGTCATCGCTAGCAATGGCAGCTGAAATAGCGCTTCGTTGCTAAGCGAATGAGCGGGAACTGAGAGTTCGACTGGGAGTTTCAGCCGAATGTCCAGCCTTATGGCCTCTTCGAAAAATTCGGAAGCATTCATCGCGAAGCTCTCCGTACAATTGATGCGCAAAATGCACCGAGTAACAGGTCGACGTCCAAGCGAGGAAATTTCTTACCTAACGCCGAACCGACTATCTCATCGATCTTCTCTCTTAATTGACCAAGCGCGCCACTGCTAACAATCCAAACGCGACACTTGGCATCGATCTCATTGAGGAGCAGTTCGAGATCGAACTCGGGATAGGTGTGACGCGCTGTGCGAAGCCAAACGTCCCATGAAACCTTTGCACGAGATGCAGCTTCGATCATGCTTTCCGGAGCGCCGGCAGATTTTAGCTCGCGCTGAAGTATGGAAGCCGTCTTGATAGCAGCAGGGTCGTCCCCACTAAGTAGATTCCTGTACACCGTAGTGGAGATGCTTAGCACCTTCAACAGGTCATCGATTCCGACACCCGCGACGACGTCTATCTTGTCTTTGGTTACTCCATTGATTGGCTCGCAAGACTTCGCTTCTACTAATGCCACGAGACTGTTTGCAATCTCGTCGACCTCATGCTTGTGGAGATCTATTTCACTATGCTTCCAGATAGCGTTCCGCGCGGCGTCAGCGAACTGCTCGAGGGTTTCCCCCATATAGGAAACTTGCACAAGAGTTAGCTTCGCTCTAGCCGCTTTGATCTGGTCATCAGAAAGCGGTATTTCAGGTGAGAAGATTTCGCCAAACTTCTCGATGAACTGGGTAATGTAAGAACGATCAGACGCTCCTGCCTTGAGGTGCTCCTGGACCTTGAATACGTCCTCTTGAAAATGAACATTGCTGAGAACCGTAACTTCTCGGCATTCTTCACCAAACTCAATTGTATGGACGAACAATTTGCCGGCAATGCTATCTCGAATGGCTACGAGCTTCTCTTCCGTGTCGAGTTTTCCCGTCTTCTTCAGTGAAAAGACCTCATCGACCTTCCATTGTTGATTTGCTCTTCCCTTGGTCTTGACCTGGAAAAAATGATATTGGACTGAGCCGTCGACATTACGCCGCACGACGAAATCATCATGATAGTCGCAATACACTCGGTCAACATCCTTGCCACTTAAAATCTCCAGAGCGGCAAAAGCCGCAGCTTGAAATTGCATTCGGAAGCGGTTGCTGGTTTCTCGGCCGACAGTTTCACGTGGCGCTTTGTCATGGAGGGTGCCCATGGATTGTTCTTTTATCTCCCTGGTTGCAATTCGCGTTAGGTGAAATGCGGGCGCAACATAGTCTAATCCGTGCTGATAGCGACGGGAAAATAGAAAATTCTCTCTCCACCGTTGACTGCCGGTGTGCTTAGAGGAAATAGAGGAATCGGCATTAATACTGTATAAATGTACAGTATTTTGATGTGCAGCGCATGGCGCCTTAAATGCTACCTCCAAATAAGAAGCCTCTTTGTGGCTCCTAGGTACTATTTCCCTTAGGACTATTATTTTACTGGATGGTTGCTGTTTGGAAATACGCCAATTGTCACATTTGGTGGCTAAATCCGATGTCAAATCAAGAAATGATCCGCTTATATTAGGCCTGCAAAACCACAAATCCTGATAATCCTTTGAAAAATAGTCGGCTACATTTGTCGAAGAGAGGAAGTGCGCGCTCGGTTGATAGGCGTCTACGTTCGCGCATCATCAGGTCCTTCTCGGCAAGACGCCAGTAGATCGTCTCGAATTTTGGTGCATCAGACCGTTGGCTTCGAGCAAATGGCTGGACTTCAGCAAGGTTGTTGCGTCAGGCGCCGACTCGCCGTCCAGATCAATGCCGACAAATGCCCAAATGGATTGGCTGCCGTAGATCGCGCCTTCGATGCCTTCGTCCGATAAGCCGAAGCATTACTGGGGCACCTATATACGGAGCATGCGCGCCAGCCCAATCGCTGATCCATCTATCGCAAGGGAATTTATTCATTGCAAAAATTTACAAAGCATCATCCAGATAACAATTTTGCGAAATATAAGATGAAATTCTGTCGAAATGTAAGAAAAATACATCGACAATATTCTAATAAGTTCAATTTAATCAATGACTTGCGCTAACTTTTATAAACGTGTATGTTCCCTCACAACTGAGCAAGCAACTGGAGCACATCTATGAACCGCACCGCTAACGACGTACTGCAAGACTTCAAGTTTCGCGGCGTCTCTGTTGCCGAGTGGGCAAGACAGAATGGATTCACTCCGTCTTTGGTGTATCAAGTGCTGCGAGGCCGAAGCGTTCCTTCGCGCGGGAAAAGCCACACTATCGCTGTGCGTTTGGGCATGAAGAATGGCATTACAGAGCCTGATCTCGATTTTTCAACAAGCCGCTATCAAGAATAGGAGGAACTTAAGAAGCAAACCTATCCGCACAAACACAAACGGACCCTCTCGGGTCCGCCTGCGGTTGCAGCATCGAAAGACACTTACAACGGTTCGCACCCGTAGTTTCTTCCGAATGCAACCCAGAGTCAAGCACGTCTTCGTTTTTTTGAAGGCGCGTCGCGGTAGCGCACGCCCATACGGGTAGCGGTACCGTGTAACTTATTTCTCGGAAGATAACTATGTCTGGAAATTGCTACGACCAACGCCTTAATCCGCCATCCGGGGTCGCTTCGCAGAAGTATCCCATGGCCAAAGCAGCATCTGCTGATCTACTTGTTCAAATAGCTCAAGCGTTCCAAAGACCACCTAGCCTCGCCCGCATCCTTCATGGTGATCGAAAAATCCGACAGGGTAGCAGGGGCAGAAGAACTGCACTATTCCCAAGTACCAAATCCGGGGGCAGTATCCCGCTGGAAAGTCGACTCGAACTTGCATATGCGGTAGTTCTCGAACGCTCTCCAAGCGTTCAAGAATATAGAACCCAGGCAATTCGAATCTGCTTACCAAACGGAGGATTCGCACATCCGGATTTCTTGATTCGAACGACTTGTGGCCAAATCGAGGTCCATGAGGTAAAACCATCTATCGAACATCTTCCCAAAGCTGACGTGGAGCGCTTCACGTTCATGCGAAACGTACTGGGCCAAGCAGGTGTCGGCTTTCGATTAATCGACATACACAGTTTACCGAGCCCGCCGGTATTGGAAGAGCTATTACAACGTTATGCGCGCGGCCACCTGCAAGCTTTCTCTCAAGCGCAGACCGACATCGCAAGATCGCTGCTTGCACACGATGCTAACTGTACGTTTGAAGCAGCCTATCAACTGATGGCTCTACATGGGCTACCCGCGCAAATAATCGATTTTCTGAGCTTTCATCAGCTGTGGTCTTTCATTCAACCGACTGCCAATACATTTAAATCGCGAGGTGTTCGATGAAATCCGTTATTGAACCGAAACTGGGAACACGATTCACCATACACGGTGCAAGATTCGAGATCAGCTTCATAGCAGATGGTACGGTTCGCTACTCAAGCAGTGCGGGCGGGCAAGTCCACCGGATGCCATATGCGAAATTTCTTGATCTGCAAATTCAAGGATCGCTTGATGTCAGCGACGCGACCAACGCAGTTATCAACACGTACAGTAGCCATGCGAGCATCATAAAATATCGTTATATTGAAGCAGCGATACGAACACTGCCACATCCCACCGCGAGGGCACCGCTGGCTGAGGTAATCAGAACTGTTTGCGCGGACCTTTCCGATGCAAAGCCGCCATCGGTTAGAACAGTGTCATATTGGATCGCCAACTTCAAGCAGCGAAAGGAGGAATCCCTCCCGCCGCGATATTCTCGCCGCGGAAATCGGACAATTCGCTTCGCTGTCGAAGTCGAGCAACTAATTTCTGAGGCTATTGAGGAACAGTTCCTGCGACGTGAACGTGGCGGCGGCGATGCTGTGCACAGCCAGGTCATAGGCAGAGCTGCACAGCTTGGTCTTTGCGACTCTCACGCCAGCAAAGTCGCGCTCCCATCTATCCGTACAATTCAACGACGGATAAAACAACTTGATCCGCATACGGTCGCATGTGCGCAGTTGGGCCCGCTGGCCGCAAGCAAGATTGCACGTGCAGCAGGGAGAACAATCGAAGCGCGAAATTGCTTATCAATCGTTCAGATGGATACCCACAAGGTGGACGTGCTGGTCGTTGATCCTGATACTGGCGATGTACTCGGACGGCCATTCCTTACTACCGTTCTTGATGTGCACACCCGGAGCATTGTTGGCACGTACATCAGCATGTACGATCCCAGCGCGACGACCGCGCTGGCCGCACTCAAGGACATGCTGGTCCGGTATGGCATCCCGTCGTTAGTCATTCCTGACAATGGTGTCGAATTTGCGAACTCAGCATTTATCTTGGTATGCGGTACGTTGAAGATAACGATTTCGCCAGCACAGTCGCGAGACCCGAATGGCAAAGCGCACGTGGAATCCTTCTTCAGAACTTTAACCAATGCACTGATACAAAGCTTGGCGGGCACGACTTTTTCTAGTCCAGCGGCACGAGGTGACTACGACTCCAGTCGAAATGCGCGGTTCACCATTCAGCAAGTCAAGTCCTTTGTCGACGAGTGGATTAACGAGGTTTATCACAAGACAGTTCACTCACGAACCCTTCGTGCTCCAGCCATAGCATGGGAAGAAAAAGCGAGTGTGATGAGCCCAATGAAACTAACCGCTGCGGAGGTGGATATTCTGGCAAGACGCCCATATGAGCGAACCATCCATGGTGGCCGGGTTCAGTTCGAAGGGCTGCACTACTTTTCACATGCGCTTATTGGTCTTGAAGCGCAAGGCAATTCGAAGATCACGATCTTAATCGACGAGTTGAATCTGCAAACCGTTTTCTTCGAAAACCCTTCTTTGAGGGGGGAATACCTAATGGCCGAATCAACTGACCCGGACTACACAGACGATCTAACGCTGTTTGCACACTTAGAGGCAATGAAGATCAAAAAGGCACTTTCCGATGCAGACAGAAAGCGGTTCGGCACGAACGCCAACCGTATTGCTCGCTGGACGCTGATGTCGCGAATTCAGCACGAAAGCGAAGCAGCAAAGAAGTGGCTTCGTAAGCTGACCAATGGCGTTGGTCGCAAGCTACGTAAAACTGATGCAAAATCGGCCGGCAGTGAATGCAGCGAGCTTGAGCGGGTCGAGCAGATCTATAGTCCTAAAAGTACGCTTGCTCCTCAGCCTTCTTCCGCCCCTCAGAGTACTGCGAAGGCGGGGTGGAATGTCATTCCAACGATCAAATCTCTCGACACGGAGTAGGCCATGCTAAATGAAAGCCTGATAGCACGCGTGGCTGAACTCGATAAAGTCATCATTCTGCACGCTGCTTTCGAGAAAGCAGTGCTGGGAATCGAGGAATGCGTTTTGAAATCCCGGCACTATCTTGAACCGGTTGGGAGTCTGGTTCTCGCCGAGGCAGGGCTGGGTAAAACCACAGTGAGCCGTGCACTTCTGGCCCGTATGCCGATTTCAATGGAACGCGACGCCCACGTTGAAAGGACGATTGTCCCAGCCTTTTATTTTGAAATCCCATCACCGGCTACCGTCCGATCCGTCGCTGCTAGCATGCTTAGCGCGCTCGGTGCGAACGCATCGACCTCTGGGAAATCAGCGCAATACCTCACTGAACGATTATGCACTCTGTTGGAAAGGTCGAAGACGATCTTGGTGTTTGCAGATGAAATGCATAACTTGTTTGGCGATAAGAGCCAATCATCGATAACGAACAATCAAGTCCGCAACTGGATCAAGACGTTGGTAAATCGCACAGGCATCTCTTTCTGCCTTGTGGGTAATCCCGTCTTCGAACCGATTCTGTCTGAAGACGGTCAGCTAGCACGCCGATTCCCCATGCGATTTCACTTGTTACCACTGATGCCGGGGGATCAAAGCAATCCGGGCGAGTTAGTCCCATTTATGGATGAGGCGATCAGAAAGGCTAAGCAGCGGCTTGCGCTTGCATCACTCCCTCAATTTGATAGCCTCTACAGTGCAACGCAAATATACGCAGCAACCGGGGGAATTCCATCCTTCGTAGTCGCGCTGATCAAACAGGCTACTTTAGAAGCGCTAACATCAGGTACAGAACATGTGACACTTGAGAATTTTGCTGCTGCCTGGGATTGTGGCACAACGGCGGAGGCAAGCATCGTCAACGAAAATCCATTTCGGCTATCACATGGCGCACTAGCAACGGCGATGCGGAGGCGCGCATGACGAACCGCCTGCTCTTCCGCCCAATCCCATTCAAGGACGAAACTGCCGCAAGCATCTTGATACGTGCAGCCAAAGAAAATGGCCACGCATCTGTGTATCAGCTACTTGCCGGGAGCGGTATGTCAATCAATGAGCCAAGTTTACGCGCTGCAATTATCGACCCTGGTCGATTCGTCGCTATCGTCAGACAACTTGGCCTGACGGATGACGCGGCAGCACTGTCGCTCAAGCGCGCTTCATCATCAAGACGGTCATCGCGCCGATATCACGCCATTGAGATACCTGACCGCTGCTTTCGGCGGGATGATGCAAGAGCATTTTGTGCAGCTTGCTTAACTGAGCTTCCGTACTGGCGACAGCAATGGCTGGTCCGTCCTTTTGCAGTCTGTACTCGGCACAAGTGCCTCTTGGTAGACCATTGCGTTCATTGCAAAAGGATTCCATCGATCGGCAGAAGCGAAATCGTCGCATGCAATCATTGTCAGACCTCTTTGCTGACTATGCACGGTGCGCCGGCAAACACTGAGGTCATGCAAACAATAGAAGAACTGCTGAAGTCAGCCGACGCCGCCGCAGTGAACAGCGTGCTTGAATTTTGGAGTGCCCTGGAGCGTTTCGATGAACTGGACGATAGCCCGGCCAACGAATATGCCCGGCTCGAAGTTGCCATCGCATTCTTCCGGAGCGAAGTCACAGCGGTCGAACATGTGGCGACTCAGGTTGTGCCGCGCATTCCCGTTACGGGTCCGCGCATTCAACTATTGCCATTTTTATCAGGAAGTCCCTCACTCAACCGCTTCGGCGAGGAAGTCTTGAGTCAAGTGTGGCCACTGACCCAGATCGGCGCAGCGGAGTCGCGACTATCTCATCTAAGCAAGAGCGAAGTTTGCATAATTTTGAAGATGCCGCCCGCAAAGCTGACGCGGCTAATCACGAGAGGTGCCATCAACTGGCCAGATGACGGCAGTCGTCAGCAAAAAATTGCGATAACGGAAAGAGAACTGCGAGAACACGGATTTTCGCAGACCGAAATCCTTTACCTATACCCTGATGTGCCTGACTGCTCATTTAGACCACGGGCTCGGCCAGTTCAGAAGCTTCAACGCTACCAGATCAGCCATGAAAAACAGAGGTGACGTTCGCAGCGCGGTCAACCAGTCAGCGATCTCGACAACATCGAAACGCCAATTAAGGTTTCTACCTTGGCAACATAAGACTGCGGCTTGCGGAGTCGTTAAGCGAGTTCGATTGGTGTGGCCCCCACCTTTTCCCTGAACGCAACAAATCATTCAATAAGTAGGATGTAGCGTAGGTCATGGATGGATTTCATCCGTCCATGTAACCATCTGATAAAAATTATTCCAAAATAGGATTGTAGTTCACAGCGACAGAAAAACTCGTAACAATCACTGCACACTGGTATCGTTACGGCCATGTTTTAATTCAAACAACGTCCACCAGCTGACGCTCGCTTAATCTGCCAATTCTTGCTGCACGCCCAGCTTCTGCCGTTTCTGCGCGATAATTTTACTAGTTACTACGGTGTCCATGATGTGCCGCATACGGCACAATGATGATGAGTAGCAAAGAAAAGTGCAGCATGCTGCACATTACATGTGAGGACTAAATGCTAATTTTCCTTGACACTGAATATACCGATCCAGTGAACTGTGACCTCATCAGCATTGGCATGGTGGGTGAGGATGGCAAGAATGAGCTGTATCTGGAACGCTCAGATTTTCGGGTGGCATGGTGTAATGAATTTGTTCACTCCACTGTGTTGCCGCTACTGGGCAAGACTGGCCCGGCTATCACCCGATCCCAGCTAACCGCACAGTTGGCCGCATGGTTTCTAACGCTGCCGCGTAGCGTTACTATCGCGTGTGACAGCACCACGGACTGGAAGCTACTCGTTGCCGCGATGGATGGAATACGTCCATCGAACCTGACCGGCCGTTACGATTTACGTGGGCATATCGACTCATCGGAATTTCATCATGCCGTAGTCAAATACCATGAACGCTACGGTCCATGGCACCATGCTTTACACGATGCGCGTGCGCACCGGCATGGGTGGCTTGCTTGGCAAGACGGCAGAAAGAGTCAGTACGCCTAATGTCTAAGGAGCACAGCTTCATCTTCAATGTGTAGAGTAAGGCTGAGCGCACCTTGTCTTTAATGAAGCATTAAAGACTCCGTCAAAAAAGCTTAACGGAACGATTTGAGACTACATTGAGTTACTGTGTGTCTGAAGTTACTTGCGGATTGCGCCTCAGTGAGACTTTGCAACATCCATGATACGAAAGCGCACCAGCCAGCATGTGTTAGCGCCTCTGGCACGCCATCCACGACATAAAGCGCATCGGCGTGCAACTCCGCAGGCAAGGCAAGTATCCAATTTTCGATAGTGCGCTCAAGCTCGTAGGGAACCGCCGAAAGCGGCAGCACAGTCATTTCGCCAACCTCTTGAAACTGTATGCCAACGGGCATGCCGCAGGACAGCGAACGTATCTTTTGCTCAATTGCCATCATCGCCCTACCAAGTAAGTGGACTATGCCGATGCGCTCGCACAACAAGCAGCTATCTCACAGCGCATGGTATCACGGGCCGCACTGTGCTCAACGCAATTCGCGATAGTCTGCCGGATGGCCTGTGAGTAGAGTGCAAGCTTATGTGTCGTTTTCAGACCGTAGTGCAAGCTTATCTGTCGTCCAGTGCAAACTTATGTGTCGCCGAAATTCGTAAGTCCCTGTTTTTACATAACGTCCGGTGCAAACTTATGTGTCGTCCAACGCGTACGGCCCATCGTCGTGGATGCAAGAAGCATGGCGGTCGATGGCACGACTGAGAGCGATAGAAACGATACACGACTGCCGGGCCAGTGCCTGGACTGAACGGAAAGCGCGGGGCGTGCGACCGTTAACGTGGCGACGAGGGCCACCAACAATCGCCGGGCACCGATTTTACACCAGTGGCAGAGGATGCCGGCCCTCGACCGGTAATGGAAGCTACCTGGCGCTTTATGACCGGATATTTTACATGATGTATCAAGTCAATTACCACGGCGTACATTTATCGATTTGTGTGACCTAAGTATAGTGAGTTCCCTCCGGGCAACAGAAGAGTGCCGGAAAGTTGAGTCCACCTTACCTCAGAGTCCCCATGAAACCAGATAAAAACCAGTTGCGCAAAACAGCGCATGTGCTGCCTGCTGCCTGAAGCATCGCACTGCCATGCCTGGCCGATGGCCGCGTCCCGATTAGTCCTACCTCATCCTATGGAGCATCATCATGTTTAACACGTTCAAACACGTCGTCTGCGCGAGCCTGCTCGCCACCACCGTACTGGCTGCCAGCGTGCCAGCGCTGGCCCAGCCGATCCCTTATCCGGCAAGCTTCAAGACCGAGTTGGTCGACGCCGATGGCGCCAGGCTGTATGTGCGTGTCGGCGGCAGTGGCCCTGCCGTCGTGCTGATCCACGGCTTCGGCGATACTGGCGACATGTGGACGCCGCTGGCGCTGGCGCTGGCGAAAAACCACCGGGTCATCGTGCCGGATCTGCGCGGCATGGGCCTGTCGTCAAAGCCTGAAGGCGGCTACGATAAAAAAACCCAGGCAAGCGACATCCGCGCCATCCTGGACCAGCTGGGTATCGACAAGGCGGACATCGTGGGTCACGACATCGGCACGATGGTCGCCTATGCCTATGCGGCCCGCTATCCCGGCAAGACCACGAAACTGGTGGTGCTCGATGGTCCGGTACCAGGCATTCCGCCTTGGGAACAGATCGTTCGCCTGCCGGTGCTGTGGCATTTCGATTTCGGCGGCAAGGACGCGCTGCGCCTGGTCCAGGGGCGGGAGCGCATCTACCTGGACCGCTTCTGGAATGACTTTGCCGGCGACGCCAGCAAGATTGATGAAGGCACCCGCGCCCACTACGCGAAGTTATATGCCCGCCCGGGAGCCATGAAGGCGGCTTTTGCCCAGTTCCAGTCGATCCGCAAAGATAACGAGGACAATGCAGAATTGGTCAAGACCAAGCTCGCCATGCCAGTGCTGGCCGTGGGCGCCGAGAAGTCGTTCGGTCCCAACCAGGCTGCCCAGATGCGTAACGCCGCCAGCAATGTCACTGAAGTGATCATACACGGCGCCGGCCACTGGTTGATGGAAGAGGCTCCAGTCGAAACGGTGAAGGCGGTGCAATCCTTCCTTGACTCGGACTGAGTAAGAGCCTATCCCAGTAGTGAGCGTCTTCTGCTGGCAGCGCATCAGCAGCGCGGACCAGGCGTGAGGAGGAAGCGTGGCGGGCCACGCGACGACGATCAACGCAGTCCCCGCTGCTGAGGGGCGCCAGCAGGGGACGTATTCATCTACTGGGATAGGCTCTAAGCCGGCTCCCTGTCATGGAGGGCTCAAACGCGATAAAGTGCCAGGCATTGAAAAGAACTAGATCGCTATGAACTACCCAGCTCGCTGAATGTGCTGCCGGGCTACCGAGGCAGGAACATCGCTCATGATAGAAAAGCTGGAAATCACGCACCTCAGGACCCTCGCCGCCCTGTATAAATTCGCCAATATATCGGCGGCGGCAGAACATCTGGGCGTGTCGCAGCAGGCAATCAGCCTGCAGTTGAAGAAAATCCGCACGATTTTGAGCGACCAGCTGTTTGTCCGCACCGGCCACGGCATGGTGGCCACGCCGTATGCCAAACTGATCGCGCCCCATATACACCAGGTGCTGGTGCACTTGCACGATATCCCGCTGCCGGATTCCGTCACGCCGGAACAGATCGCAAGAACGCTGGTCATCTCGGCCACGGATTACACGCAAAAAGTCATCGTCGGCCCGCTGATCCGCGACCTGAGAGTTTCGGCGCCGAAGGTGAAAATCATCGTCGCCGATATCGAGAGCAGCAGTCTGACGCGCAAAATGCAGCAGGGAGAAATCGACCTGACCTTCACGGTGGATGGCTATGTGCCGGTCGGACTGATTTCCGAAGCGCTGTTTATTGAAAAATACCGCTGCGTATCCGCCGATACCACCATCGTATTTGATGATTATTTACCGCTGGAAAAATTGGTGCAGCACGATTTCATTATTACCTCGCCGGGGATCGCCAGTGCCAAAGGGTCGGCCGACACCTGGTTCGACAAGCAGAACCTGCGCCGCAACGTGGCGGTGTCGGTGCCGTCGTTCTTCATGGCGCAGGAATACTTGAAGCAATCGACGATGGTCGGCTTTCTGCCATCCCGCCTGCTGCCGGCCGAAGGACTGTTCGAGATTCCGTTGGAAAAATATCCGCCGGGATATGAAGTCGTCGCCGCTTATCATCCCGGTATCAAGAACGATCCTTTCATCCGATGGCTGCTCGACCGGGTCAAGCGGCGGCTGTCGCCGTCAACCTGACAGCGCTGGTATCCCTTACAAGCCCGCCTTGATTGATGGGGGCCATCTACGCCGCTATGCTGATTCTCCATTTCCCCAATGAGAGTTTCTGATGACGATCAAGCATATCAATCCTGCCGCCCTCTATGACGGCGCTGCTTCCGGCATGTCCCAGGCCACGCTGGACACGGACAGCGGGCTGGTCTTTGTGTCCGGCCAGGTCGACTGGAATAGCGAGCACCGCGCCAACCATCCCGGCATCGCGGCGCAGACCGAGAGCGCCGCGAAAAACCTGATCACGGTACTGGAAGCGGCTGGTTCCTCGGTCGAGCATCTTCTGCAACTGCGGGTCTATATCAGGGGCGAAATCAGCGAGCATCTCGACAAGGTGGTGCCGGTGCTGGTCAAATACCTGGGCGTATCGCGTCCGGCGCTGACCGGCATCGGCGTGACATCGCTGGCCAGTCCGGACCTGCTGATTGAAATTGAAGCAGTGGCCAAGGTTGCCAAATAAGCGGCGCCGGCATGGCGACAGCGCTGCTATAGTGTCAGTTCCTGTTTTTTGCATACTCCCGAAAATAGTTGTAACAAGTGCTTGTTCAAACCGACTTAACTGAACAAAAACTGAAGGAGTTATCTTGAACGCCACGCTGTTACGCGGCCTTGCCGCAGTTGCCACCACCACCGCCATGCTGGCGGGCGCCCACGCCCAATCGGCCGCTCCCGGTCCGGTCGAACAAGTCGACGCACTCAATCACGTCTTCGGCCAGCACGCCGGCCAGCGCGCCTCGCACGCCAAGGGCTTTTGCGCGGCCGGCGCATTCACCCCGGACCGCCAGGCGGCCAGCCTGGTGCACGGCCCGCTGTTCGAGCAAGCCAAGGTGCCTGCGCTGCTGCGTTTCTCTATCGGCGGCGGCAACCCGGCCGCGTCCGACAAGAGCCGCAGCGTGCGCGGCCTGGCCCTGCGCCTGAGCGGCGGCGACGAGACCTACGACCTGGTGCTGATTTCGGAACCGGTGTTTTTCGCCGCCACGCCGGCATCGTTCGTCAGCTTCCTCGACGCTCGCGTCGCCGATCCGGCCACCCGCCAGCCCGATCCGAAAAAAATCGCCGAGCATAATGCCCGCTACCCGGACGGCAGGACGCAACCGGCCTTGCTGGCCGCCCACGCCGCACCGGCTTCGTATGCCAGCACGCCGTATTTCTCGAATAACGCCTTCGTGTTTTCAAATGCCGCCGGCAAGAAGCAATATGCGCGCATCGTGGTGGAGCCGGACGCCGGCGTGCATTACCTCAGCGCGGATGAAGAAAAAAGCCAGCCCGACCTGTTCCTGGAAGGCGAGCTGAAAAACCGCCTGGCCAAGGCTCCGGCCGGCTTCACGCTGTTCGCGCAATTGCCGGCGGCCGGCGATTCATTGATCGATCCGAGCCGGCAATGGAGCGGCAGCCAGCGTATCGCGCTCGGAAAATTAACCGTCTCGACACTGGCCGACAACGGCACCTGCGACCCGGTGGTGTTCATGCCCTTGCAATTGCCGACCGGCATAGCCGGTTCCGACGATCCGATCCTGCAGGCGCGCGGCGGCGCTTATGCGGTGTCGCTGTCGCGCCGTTTGCGGAAATAAGGGAAGTAACAGCAGATGAGCGCACACCAGCAAGCGTCACAGTCCGCGCCCGACACCTGGGACCAGATCACGCGTGAACGCGCTTTCCTGCTGCGCCTGGCGCGTTTGCAACTGGCGTCGGACGCCGACGCCGAAGACGCGGTGCAGGAAACCTTGTTCGCCGCGCTGCGCAACTGGTCCGTCTACGCGCAAAAATCCAGCGTGCGCAGCTGGTTGTGCGGCATCTTGCGCCACAAGATCGTCGATGCGATCCGCTGCCGCGGCGCCAGCATCGCGCTGGCCCAGGCTGACGATAGCGACGCCATCATCGACAGTTGGTTCACCGGCGACGACGCCTGGCATCCGGCGACCTTCGTCGACCATCTGTCGGGCGAGAAAATCGCCGAACGCAGCCAACTGCTGGCGATCATCGAATTATGCATGGCGCGCTTGCCGGAACAAAGCGCGCGCTTATTCCTGATGCGCGAATACCTGGGCATGGACCTGGATGAAATCGAAGCCGGCTGCAAGCTCAGTCCAGGCAACCTGCGCATCATTTTGTACCGCGCGCGGATGCGCCTGCGCGATTGCGCCGTACGCGGCTGGGGAGAATTCGAATGAGCAAACCATCATCGGCGTCCTCGCCGGCGTCATCGCTGACCTGCCGCGACACCACCTACCTGGTGTGCGATGCGCGCGACCGTGCGCTGACCGGACACGAACAGGCACTGCTGGCCGGCCATATACAAAGCTGCCCTTATTGCAAGGTCGCGGCGCAGCAGTTCAGCCAGCTATTTTCACAATTGGACGAGTTGCTGGCCCGTAGCCAGCCTTGAGCGACCACATCACGACAATTAATTTTACGGAGGCTGATATGCACCCACCCCCACCCGGCCCGGCCGACCTGGTCGACGCCCTCAACAACACATTCGGCCAACACCCCGGCAAACGCGCGTCGCACGCCAAGGGTTTTTGCGCCAGCGGCGAATTCATCCCGGCCGATGGCCTGTCGAAGCTGGTCGACAGCCCGCTGTTCGGCGCCGGCCCCTTGAAGGCGATCCTGCGCTTTTCGATCGGCGGCGGCAATCCGGCCGCATCCGACAAGAGCCGCTCGGTGCGCGGCCTGGCGATCCGCCTGCAAGGCGCGGCGGAAAAATACGACCTGGTGCTGGTGTCGGAACCGGTGTTCTTCGCCGCCACGCCGGCGTCCTTCGTCAGCTTTCTGGCGGCCCGCGTGGCCGACCCGCTCACGAAAAAACCCGATCCCGCCAAGCTCGCGGCGCACAATGCCGCCTTTCCCGACGGCTTGCTGCAAGCGTCGCTGCTGGCCAGCCACGCGGCGCCGGCGTCGTACGCGACCAGCGCCTATTTTTCCAATAACGCGTTTGTATTTACCGCCGCCGACGGCACGCGGACCACCGCGCGCATCGTCGTCGAACCGGCCGCCGGCACCCATTACCTGAGCGTCGACGACGAGCGCAGCCTGCCCGACGATTTCCTCGAAGATGAGCTGGCGGCGCGGCTGGTGCAAGGCCGCGCATCGTTCACGCTGTACGCGCAACTGCCGGCCGACGGCGATCCGCTGGACGACCCGAGCCGGCCATGGCAAGGGGCCGGCCGGGTGGCGCTCGGTCAATTGCATGTCACGGCGCTGGCCGGCAGCGATCTGTGCGACGGGCTGGAATTCGTGCCGCTGATACTGCCGCGCGGCATCGCGCCATCGGACGACCCTATCCTGCTCGCGCGCGCGGCCGCGTATGCGGTGTCGCTGGCGCGCCGCAGCACGGCGCCGGCCTGAGCCGATTCGGCCAGCATGCCTTCAACACGCCGCTTTCCGCCACCGGCGTGCGCCGCTGCCGGCACGCCGCCGGTATATACTGTGCGCCTTTCCGCTTATTTATCGGCGGAAAAACACTCACCGACAAGCCGCGCAATGAATCCAGCAACTTCCACCATCGAGTGCCGTCCCGGCTGCGGCGCCTGCTGCACGGCGCCATCGATTTCCAGTCCCATTCCTGGCATGCCGAATGGCAAGCCGGCCGGCGTCCCCTGCATCCAGTTGGGCCCGGACAAACGCTGCCTGATCTTCGGACAAGCCGGGCGCCCGGCTTGCTGTGGCGGATTGCAGCCGTCGCTGGAAATGTGCGGTTCGACGCGGGAACAGGCAATCCGCTGGATTAGCGAGCTGGAGCGCGCGACTGCTCCGGCATAATCCTCGCGGCATGGCCGAACGGCGGCAAGCACCAATGGAAGCGGAGCAAGCCCGGTTGGCGCAGGCGTCTTCGTGCTTAGAGCCTATCCCAGTAGTGAGCGTCTTCTGCTGGCCAAGGAAAACTCGTCGTGGCAAAACCCTACGTCCAAGTCATCGTTTCCAGCCACGCTGCCTGATTCATCGCCTTTCCCTGCGATATACACACGGCTGGCTTTGCAGCCCTTGTTGCACCTCCCTCATTAAAAGATTGACCGATTCTGCACGTTTCCGTATATTTATGCGTATTCATGCACGATTGACGAAAATGAGCGCCGCCAACCTGTTACTGAAAGAACGCCATGTATTGATCCAGCAACGCCTGTTGGCCGAAGGCCGGGTGCTGGCGCTGGACTTGGCGCAACAATTGCATGTGTCGGAAGATACGATACGGCGCGACTTGCGCGACCTGGCCTCGGCCGGCCTGTGCCAGCGCGTGTATGGCGGCGCGCTGCCGGTGTCGCCGTCGTCCGGCCCGCTGAGCGAACGCCAGGGCCAGGCCCGCGACCGCAAGTCGCAATTGGCGCAAGCCGCCGTGCGGCTGGTGCAGCCGGGCCAGATCGTGTTCATCGACGCCGGCTCGACCAATATGGCGGTCGCCGACGCCTTGCCTGATATTAAATTGACGGTGGTCACCAACGCGCCGGCGATCGCGATCGCCTTGCTGGACCGGCCCGCGATCGATGTCATCTTGATCGGCGGTACACTCGACGCCGCTTCCGGCGCCTGCCTCGGCGCCAAGGCCTTGCGCGATATCGAATCCATCCGCAGCGACCTGTGTTTCCTCGGCACATGCGGGGTGCACGCCGCAGCCGGCCTGACCGCCTTCGGCCATGAAGACGCCGAATGCAAACGCACCATCGCCGCCATGAGCAAGGTCACGGTGGCCGCCGTCACCACCGAAAAACTGGGCACCGCGGCGCCGTTCTTCATCTTGCCGGCCGGCCAATTGAGCCACCTGGTGCTGGAAAGCGACGCCGACAGCGCGCACACCGACGCCTTCACCCGGCAAGGCGTCAGCGTGCTGCACGCCCAATAAGCCCCTCCCCCCTTAACCCGACCACACAAAGACCCCGTCCATGGAATGTATCGGCCCCCTGCAGCAACGCGCCACCCGTCTTGTCTTTTTTGCCGCCGGCCTCGGCATGGCTACCTGGGCACCGCTGGTGCCATACGCCAAGGAACGCCTGGGCCTGGAAGAAGGCGCGCTCGGCCTGCTGCTGCTGTGCCTCGGCTGCGGCTCGCTGTTCGCGATGCCGTTCACCGGCGCGCTGTCGGCCCGCTTCGGCTGCCGCCGCGTGATCCTGGCCTCCGGCGCGATCCTGTCGCTGCTGCTGCCCGGGCTGGCGCTGGCGGCTAGCCCATGGGAACTGGGCCTGGTGCTGTTTTTGTTCGGCGCCTCGGCCGGCACCTTCGACGTGGCCATCAATATCCAGGCCGTGATCGTCGAAAAGGCCAGCGGCCGCTCGATGATGTCCGGCTTCCACGCGCTGTTCAGCGTCGGCGGTTTTGCCGGCGCCGGCCTGATGGCGCTGCTGTTGTGGCTGGGCCTGGCGCCGGCCTGGTCTTGCGCCGTGATCATCGTGCTGATGGCGCTGGTGCTGTCCGCCGCGCAAAACCATTTGCTGCACACGCCGGAACCGGCCGGCGCCAAGTCGCCGCTGTTCGTCATGCCGCACGGTTCGGTGATCCTGATCGGCTTGCTGTGCTTTATCGTGTTCCTGGCCGAAGGGGCGGTGCTCGACTGGAGCGCGCTATTCCTGACCAGCACCCGCGAGTTGGATCCGGCCAAGGGCGGCCTCGGCTACGCGGCGTTCGCCATCGCGATGACCACCGGCCGTTTCACCGGCGACGCCATCGTGCGCCGCTTCGGCGGCAAGCGGGTGCTGCTGGTCGGCGGCCTGTGCGCCGCCGCCGGCTTCTTCCTGACCGTGCTGGCGCCGTCGGCCAACCTGGCCTTGCTCGGCTTTGTGCTGGTCGGCCTGGGCTGCGCCAATATCGTGCCTATCCTGTTTACCGCCGCCGGCAGCCAGCATACGATGCCGGCCAGCATGGCGGTGGCGGCCATCACCACCATCGGTTACGCCGGCATCCTGGCCGGCCCGGCGCTGATCGGTTTTATCGCCCACGCCACCAACCTGAAGTTCTCGTTCGCCGCGCTTGGCTGCGCACTGCTGCTGGTGGCCGCCAGTTCGCGCATCGGCCCGGATAAAAAAACCGCCTGACGCCATTCTTCCTCAAAAATAGGCGCCCGCATGGTAAGCGGGCGCCCACTTCCTTGCTTGCCTGGTATTGATGCGGCATGGCAAGCAAGGACATCCTGCCGCCATGCCATTCGCCCCCGGTAAAAAGCGGCCTCATCTTGCGCCGGAATCAGAATCGCGGGCCGCTCTCGTGGTAAGCTTCGACCCCGCGCAGCGATCGTGCGCGCCCGCTGCCTTATTTCCCATCAAACATATCAGCACCGTCTAGACACATATGGATCTTATACTCGCGCTAAAAGCCGTCATCATGGGCTTGGTTGAAGGCTTCACCGAATTTTTGCCGATTTCGTCGACCGGCCACCTGATTCTGGCCGGCAGCCTGCTCGACCTGAACCGGCAAGTCAGCAAGGACGTCATGGATGTGTTTGAAATCGCGATCCAGGCCGGCGCGATCTTCGCGGTGTGCTGGGAATACCGGGCGCGCATCGCCGAAGTGCTGTCCGGCCTGGTTGCCGGCCAGGCCCGCTCCAGGCTGTTCACACTGAAGCTGATCGTGGCCTTCCTGCCGGCGGTGGTGCTGGGCCTGCTGTTCAGCAAGTCGATCAAGCAGCACCTGTTCAACCCGATCACCGTGGCCACCGCCTTCATCGTCGGCGGCATCATCATTTTGCTGGTCGAGCGCCATGCGCGGCGCAATCCGAAGGCGGTGCGCATCGAGACGGTAGACGACATGAGCTTGCTCGACGCGCTCAAGGTCGGCTGCGCGCAATGCTTCGCGCTGATTCCCGGCACCAGCCGCTCCGGTTCGACCATCATCGGCGGCATGATGCTGGGCCTGTCGCGCAAGGCGGCCACCGAATTCTCGTTCTTCCTGGCGATCCCGACGCTGCTCGGCGCCACCGTCTATTCGCTGTACAAGGCGCGCGCCATCCTGTCGGTGGCCGACGTGCCGTTCTTCGGCATCGGCACCCTGGCCGCGTTCATCTCGGCCTTCCTGTGCGTGCGCTGGCTGCTGCGTTACATCAGCTCGCATGACTTCACTTTTTTTGCATGGTACCGTATCGTATTCGGCCTGGTGGTGATCGCCAGCGCCTATTCCGGATTGGTAGTGTGGGCGGAATAATGGTATGACGTTTCAAGCAGAGCAGGACCTGAACCAGCGCGCGCTGCACGTATTGCAAACCGTGTTCGGCTACCCGGCCTTTCGCGGCCAGCAAGCCGATATCGTCGACCATGTCAGCCATGGCGGCGACGCGCTGGTGCTGATGCCGACCGGCGGCGGCAAGTCGCTGTGCTACCAGATCCCGGCGCTGCTGCGCGACGGCGTCGGCGTGGTGGTGTCACCGCTGATCGCGCTGATGCAAGACCAGGTCGACGCGCTGGCCGAGGTGGGCGTGCGCGCCGCCTTCCTGAACTCGACCCAGACTTACGAAGAATCGAGCCGCATCGAGCGGCTGGTGCGCACCGGCCAGATCGACGTCGTGTATGTGGCGCCGGAACGCCTGATGACGCAGCGCTGCCTGGACCTGTTCCAGGCGTCGAAGATCGCGCTGTTCGCGATCGACGAGGCGCATTGCGTGTCGCAATGGGGACATGACTTCCGCCCCGAATACATCAAGCTGTCGGTGCTGCACGAGCAATTCCCGGACGTGCCGCGCATCGCGCTGACCGCCACCGCCGACCCGCAAACCCGCGCCGAAATCGCGATGCGGCTGCAACTGGCCGATGCGCGCCAGTTCGTGTCGTCGTTCGACCGCCCCAACATCCGCTACCAGATCGTCGAAAAGGGCAACGGCCGCAAGCAGCTGCTCGACTTCATCACGACCGAACACGAAGGCGATTGCGGCATCGTGTATTGCCTGTCGCGCAAAAAAGTCGAGGAAACCGCCGAATTCCTGAACCAGAGCGGCATCCGCGCGCTGCCCTATCACGCCGGCATGGAATACGCGAAGCGCAGCGCCAACCAGGCCCGCTTCCTGCGCGAAGAAAACATCGTCATGGTCGCCACCATCGCCTTCGGCATGGGCATCGACAAGCCCGACGTGCGCTTCGTGGCCCACCTGGACCTGCCGAAAAGTATCGAGGGCTATTACCAGGAAACCGGCCGCGCCGGCCGCGACGGACTGGCCGCCAATGCATGGATGGCCTACGGCTTGCAGGACGTGGTGCTGCAGCGGCGCATGATCGACGAATCGGAAGCCGACGAAACCTTTAAACGCGTGCTGGGCGTCAAGCTCGACGCGATGCTGGGCCTGTGCGAAACCCTCAGCTGCCGGCGCATGCGCCTGCTCGAATATTTCGGCGAACCGGCCACGCCGTGCGGCAATTGCGACACTTGCCTGATGCCGCCGGTGTCGTTCGACGGCACGGTGCCGGTGCAAAAACTGCTGTCGGCGATTTACCGGGTCGACCAGCGTTTCGCCGGCGGCCACGTGATCGACGTGCTGCGCGGCGTCGAATCGGAACGCATCAAGACCTGGCACCACGATGCCCTGTCGGTATTCGGCTGCGGCAACGACCGCAGCGAACTGGAATGGAAAGCCATCTTGCGCCAGGCCATCGCGCTGGGCCTGGTCAGCGTCGACCATGAACAATACAGTTCGCTGAAATTGACCGATGCGGCGCGCCCGGTGCTCAAGGGCGGCCAGAAAGTGCAGCTGCGCCAGTACCAGAAACCGGTCAAGACCAGCAAGCGCACCTCGACCGCCGCCAAGGGCTATGTCGAAACCGACCTGTCGGCCAGCGAACAGGCGATCTTCGACAAGCTGCGCTGGTGGCGCGTCGAAACCGCGCGCGCCCACAACGTGCCGGCGTATGTGATCTTTGTCGATGCGACGCTGCGCGAAATCGCCAAGGCCAAGCCCACTTCGCTGGAACACTTGCGCGGCGTGACCGGCGTCGGCGAGAAAAAACTGGCGTCGTATGGCGAGGAAATCGTCGCGATGATCATCGAGCTGACCTGATCCAGGCCGCTTGATACGGGCAAATCAGCCGCGCCGCCGCGGCAGCGCCTGCAGCGTGGCGCCGTCGCGGCGGTAACGGGCGGCGGCCTGGCGCACCCGTGGCGGCAGCAACGCCGTCGCGTCATGCAAGCCGCTGCGCGGCGTACGCTGCATCGTTCCCCCTGGCGATGGGGATCTGGCGATCGTCTTCATATGCACTCCACATGAATAAAATAACGCATCCAATGATGTTATTTTATACGCAATCATATGTTACACACATGACACGCACAATACCGTGCGCACGTTTTTACGCGGATGCCCCCGTCAAGCCAGCAGCAATTTCCGGTAATGTCCGGCCGGCACGCCGGTGGCGGCGCGGAAGCGGTGGCTGAAATGGCTGGCGTCGGCGTAGCCGCAGGCGTCGGCGACCTGCTGCAGCGGCAAGGCGGTGGTTTTCAGCAAATGGCGCGCGCGGTCGATGCGGCGCTGCGCGATCCAGGCCGACGGCGGCATGCCGAACGAGACCCGGAACATGCGCGCCAGGTGGAATTCGGACAGGCACGCCACTTGCGCCAGCATCCCCAGCGTCAGATTGCGCGCCAGTTCAGCGTCGATGAATTCGGCCAGGCGGCGCCGCACCGCCGGCGCCAGGCCGCCGTTCAGGCGCCCCTGGCGCTGCGGAACGGTCTGCGAACGTAATAATTCGCTCAACGTTTCATGCGTGACTTCATTGGCCCGCAATGCCGCATCCGGGCCATGCCACGGCATGTCACTGAGCGTGCGGCACAGGCTGACGATGCGCGGATGCTCGAAATAAGTGCGGTCGGCCAGCGTCAGTCCGCGCGGTTCGCGGTCCAGCTCGACTACCGCGCGCCGGGTGAAATGCTCGGGCAGGAAATAGATGTGCAGCATGCGCACATTGCCCCGCAATAGCCAGCGCGATTCATGCCAGTCGGGCAAGGCGCACAGCAATTGCGGCGCGCCATGCGAGCCGGGTTCCTCGCGGCGCTGGGTGCCGTAGCCGCCGCCCAGGTAAAACGACAGCGTATGGTGGCCGGGCTGGATATACGAGGTGTGCGAGTGTTCGGTACGGCGGTCCCATATCGCCATTGCAAGATTGTCGCCGAGTAAAGCATAACGTTCCAGCCGCGCTTCGGTTTGCGACATGGTATGGAATACCTTGTGCGCAATATCGGCGGCGGGCGGGCTGTCGGCGGCGGGGACGGGTCGGACGGACATCGTGCAATCACAGGTAATCATCGGTATCAAAAAGCTTAACACGACGGTGTAGCGGGCGCTGGCGGCGGCCCCAAAAACAGCAAGCACAGACAATCCGGCGCCGGCGCCATCGGCGATGCTGTGGTTTTTCAAGCTACCCGATCAATATGAACGTCTTCCTTTACCTGCTCACCGTGCTGATATGGGGCACCACCTGGATCGCCATCACCTTCCAGCTGGGTGCGGTGCCGGCGCCGGTGTCGATCGCCTACCGCTTCTGGCTGGCGTCGGCGCTGCTGATGCTGATCTTGCTGGCCCGCCGCCAGCCTTTGTGGCCGCCCAGGCGCGCCTGGCCGTATCTGCTGGCGCAAGGCTTCGGCCTGTTTTGCTGCAATTTCCTGTGTTTTTATTACGCCAGCAAATCGGTGCCGAGCGGCCTGGTGGCGGTGATATTCTCGACCGCGCCGATCTGGAATGCGCTCAATGGACGCCTGTTCCTGGGCCGCGCTATCCGCCGCCAGGTAGTGGCCGGAGCGCTGCTGGGACTGGCCGGCATCGCCCTGCTGTCGCTGCCGCAGATGCGCGGCCACTGGCACGATGGCGGCATGCTGCTGGGCCTGGGACTGGCGCTGCTGGGCACCCTGTGCTTTTCCAGCGGCAGCCTGCTGTCGAGCCGCATGCAGGCGCTCGGCCTGGCGCCGTGGCTGACCAATGCGTGGGCCATGCTGATCGGCGCCACCATCGTCGGCGCCGGCGCGCTGGCGCTCGGCATGCCGTTCGCGCTGCCGGCCGATGGCCGCTACATCGGCGCCCTGCTGTACCTGGCGATCGCCGGTTCGGTGGTCGGCTTTACCGCCTACCTGCTGCTGCTCGGCCGCATCGGCCCGGACCGCGCCGCGTATGCCACCGTGCTGTTCCCGGTGGTGGCGCTGACGGTCTCGACCTTCTTCGAGGGCTATGTCTGGACCGGACCGGCATTCGCCGGCCTGGCCCTGGTCTTGCTCGGCAACGTGCTGGCCTTCCTGCCGCAGCGCGGCAAGCCGGCCGGCACCGCTTAAAACATGTGCATGATGCCGGCCGAGGTGCCGGTCTGGCCGCGCTGGTTCAGCGGCGTGGTGCCGCCGCTGGCGAACGCGCCGTCGAACTTGTTGCGGTCGATTTCGGCATACAGCACGGTGCGTTTCGACAGGTCGTAGCGCAAGCCCAGCATGTACAAATCCTTCTTGCCGTCGCCGGCCGCCACGGTGGCGCCGGCCTTGCGGTTGTGTACCTTGTTGCCGTACCACGCGCCGGTCACGCTGAAGCGCTCGCTGGTCCGATAGGTCAGGCCGGCCCAGCGCCATGTCGCGCGGTCGTCGCGCGCGACGATGGTGGCCTGCTTTTCATCGACATATCCAAGCGCCAGCGTCACCGCGCCGACCGTATAAGCGCCGCCGGCCGCGACATGGTCGTAATCCATGTACACCGGCGCGGCCGTGCTGCCGACGTTTTCCTTCGACCTGGTGTACGAGGCGCCCAGCTTCAGCGGCCCGCTGACGTAGTTGGCGCCGACCGCCTTGGCGCTGCCGCTGCTGCTGTCGCCGGCCACTTCGCCCAGCGCATATTCGGCGCGCAGCGTCAGGTCATTGAAACGGCCGGTGTATTGCACGTCGTTGCTATGGCGCGTGCCGGCGGTCGACGACAGCACGTAGGTGATGCTGGGATAGCGGTAGACGAAGGGATCGAAAGCGACGATGGTTTTATAGGCCACCGTGTATTGGCGGCCCAGGTCGATCGCGCCCAGCGCGCTCTCCAGGCCGATATGGGCTTCGCGCTGGAACAGCGTGCCGGTGGTGTTGTTCAGCGCGCCGGTGGCGGTATTAAAACCCGACTCCAGCAGGAAGTTGGCCTTCAGGCCGCCGCCCAGGTCTTCGGTGCCCTTGAAGCCGAGCCGGTTGGAACGGAAAGTGCCGTTCGAGCCCATCGTCAACTGGCTGTCGCCGGCCTGGTTGACATTGGTCCTGTTGCGCAGGCCGGCGTCGATCGAACCGTAGACATCGACGTTCGATTGGGCCAGCACGAGGCCCGGCAAACCGCCCAGCAGGGCGATGCCGATGATTGCATGTTTCATGTTGTCTCCTGTAGTTTTTATGGTACCGCCATGGACCTATTGCTGGTCCTTGATGGCGGTCCTTTATGGGTGCTGATGGTACTGCGATAAAACTGTTGATTAACGTAGCTCGACCCTCGAAGACAAGGCCGCCGGAACGAAGTCCGTCTTGATATGGCAGCCGCCGCCGAACTGTTGCGACTGTTTGACACAGGCCGCCGCGATACTGTCCGGGGTCGGTTTCCTGCCGCTGTCCAGCCAGGCCGACAGCGTGTCGAACACCGCCGCATATTCGGCGTCGGCCAGCTTGCTGTGATCGTGTTCGTCGCTGAACACCTGCACCAGCTTGGCGTCGCGGCCAGTCCGTTTGAGCAGGTTGCGATACTCGGTTTCATACTCGACCAGCGCGGTCGGATCGTCGATCGCATGCAGGCTGATGGCCGGCACGTTCAGCTTGCCGTCCATGTCGGAATCGTGCGCCAGATCGGCCACCGCTTGCGGGTCGGCGTCGAAGCGCGGCACGCCCCGATTGAGCGCCGCATCGTCATGCGAACCGTGATAGGCCACGCCGCGGTTCGAGAATGGATTGCGGCCGCCCAGCACGCGCTGGGTCAGGTCGCGGAAGGTGAACGTGGCCCAGTTCAGGTGCGACACCAGCGTGCGTTCGGGGATGCGGATCACGCCCAGGATATCATCCAGCTTGCGCTGTTGCGCCGCGCTGCGGCTGGCCGCCGGCAAGGCGACGCCGGTGCATTCGTTGACCCGCGCCGCCAGCTCCTGCGGCTTCATCGCCGAGTCGGCCGGCAGGCCCGTCCACAGCGGGTATTGCGGCTCGTCCGGACGCGGGTGATTGGCGCAGTAATACTGGTAGACGGCGCGCAAATCGGCGCGGTGCATATAGTTGCGGCTGCCGCCGGCCAGCATGCCGTTGGTCAGCACCAGCCCGTCATAATGCGCGCCATACAGTTCGATGCCCCTGGCCGCGACGTTGCCGCCCCACGACTGGCCATGCAAGATGCTGCGCCCGGGCTGGCCGAAGCGCGCCACAAAGATCCGGCGCAGGTTTTCGGTATCTTCGGCCGCCATCCGCACGCCGTAGCCGGGCCGGCGGTAGGTCGAGCCGGCCCACGCATAGCCCTGGCGCACCGTGACGGCAAAGCGTTCCAGGTCTTCGATATTGCTGTCTTGCGTGATGGCCGACAGGCGCGGCCCGCCATGGCTGTGCATGATCAGCGTATGGTTCCATTGTTTCGGCATCGCGATCCAGTAAAAGGCGCCGTTGGCGTCCTGGCCGTTGTAGCACTGCGCGACCGGGTCCAGTCCGGCCGGGCAGGACGCCGCCGTTTGCGCCATCGCGCCGGATGCGGCCAGCAAGCCGCCGGCGCACAGCAGCGCACTCAAAATACGATTCATGCAGGTCTCCTGTAGTCTTTGATAAACATGGTAGGGAGTTTTAAACCTAATGTAAAATATCTTGACTCATCGAGTACCATACTAAAAAAGTATCAAGATAAGAGACAAACAAGATGGAACTGAGACACTTGCGTTACTTCGTCGTGGTCGCCGAAGAAGGCCACTTCACGCGCGCGGCGGAACGGCTCGGCATGCAGCAGCCGCCACTGAGCCTGCAGATACGCGCACTGGAAAACGAACTGGGTTTCGCGCTGTTCCGGCGCCATCCGAAAGGCGCCGAACTGACCGCCGGCGGCCATGCCTTCCTGAAGGAGGCGCACGCCATCCTCGACGGTTTGCAGCAAGGCGCGGCAAGGGCGGCGCAAGCGGCGCGCGGCGCGGCCGGCAAGCTGTCGATCGGCTTCACCAGCTCGGCCGCGGCGCATCCCCTGATCCCGAAAATCGTGCGCGCCTACCGCGCCGCATGGCCCGATGTCAGCCTCGATTTCAGCGAAGCGAACGCCGCGCAACTGAGCGATGCGGTGGCGGCCGGCAAACTCAACGTGGCCTTCCTGCGGCTGCCGGTCAGCCGTCCGCCGGGCGTGCTGTTCGCCCATTTGCAGGAAGAGGAAATGCTGCTGGTGCTGCCGGCCGGCCATGCCGCGCTGCCGCCCGGGCGCGGCAACAGCGCGCCGACCGTGGCGCTGGCCGCGCTGAAAAACGAACCGTTCATCCTGGTGCGCCGGCATGGTGCGCCGGGCATGTATTCGAACTTGATGGATGCCTGTCTGCGGGCCGGTTTCACGCCGTCGAAAGTGATCGAAGTCGAACGCATGCTGACCAATATCAGCCTGGTCGCGGCCGGCGCCGGCGTGTCGGCGGTGCCGGCGTCGATGAAGGGTTTTCATGCCGACAGCGTGGTGTATTGCCGAATCGCCGACGCCGGTCCCGGCCTGAGCGCGCCGCTGACGCTGGCCAGCCGGGAACACGACATTTCGCCCGCCGCGCGGCACTTCCTGGACTTGACCCGGCGCGTGCTGGCCGGCGCGAATCCATGAAACTGCGCATGAACCTGCGCGTGAAATTGCACATGAGCATGAGCGCGCTGCGCAGCCCGTTCTGCCAGATCCTGGCGGCGATTGCCTGCGGCATCGTGCTCGGCCTGTGCAAGCCTGCGCTGGCGCTCGCCATGCAGCCGCTGGGCGCCGTCTTCATCAGCGTCATCAAGCTGATGGTGGCGCCGCTGATTTTCTTTACCGTCAGCGGCGGCATCGCCGGCATCGGCAAGCTGAAACAGCTGGGCCGCATCGGCATCAAGGCGCTGCTGTACTTCGAAGCCTTGTCGTTCTTGTCGCTGATGAGCGGCATCGTCGCGGCGCTGCTGCTGCGGCCCGGCGCCGGCTTCCATATCGATGCCGGCACGCCGGCTGGCGCCATGGCGGCGCCGACGATCGGCGCCGCCATCGGCGACGCGTTCATGCACAGCCCGCTGCTGCTGGCGCTGATGCTGGCGCTGGCGGCGGGCATGCTGCTGGCGCTGCTGGGAGAACGCGGCCGGCGGCCGGCCGGCTGGTGCGACCGGGCCGCCGGCGCGCTGCTGGCCGGGCTCAGGATCGTGCTGAGGGCAGCGCCGCTGGCGGCCTTCGGCGCGGTCGCCTGGTCGGTCGGCAAATACGGCCTGGTATCGGTGGCGCCGCTGCTCAAACTGATGGCCGCGCTGTACCTGGCGACGGCGCTGTTCGTGCTGCTGGTGCTCGGTGCGATCGGCCGCGCCTGCGGCTTCTCGGTGCTGCGCTTCATCGCCTACATCAAGGAAGAATTATTGATCGTGTTCGGCACCGCGTCGTCGATCACGGCGATGGCGCCGTTGATGGAAAAAATGGCCCGCGCGGGCTGCCCGGCGCAGGTAACCGGCCTGGTGATACCGGCCGGCTACTCCTTCAACCTGAACGGCAGCAATCTCTATCTCGGCATGGCGCTGGTGTTCCTGGCGCAGGCGCAGGGCATCAGCCTCGGCACGGCCCATCTGCTGTCCATCATGGCGCTGGCGATGATCACCTCCAAGGGCGCCAGCGGCGTCGCCGGCTCGGCCTTTGTCGCGCTGGCGGCGACGCTGGCCGCGGTGCCGGAAATCCCGGTCTCCAGCCTGCTGTTCATCGTCGGCATCGAACGCTTGCTGAAATGCCGGCCGCTGGCCAACCTGGCCGGCAATGGCGTGGCCTGCCTGGCCATCGCCGCGTGGGACCGGCAACTGGACCGCGCCAAGCTGCGCAGCTGCGGCCTGGCGCGCTAGCGATGCCGGTTTTGCCTTGACGGTTTTGCTTTGGCGGTTTTGCTTTTAACCCGCAAGCCGCGTACCATCACGCGATGGAAACCAAATGGCTAGAAGACTTCATTTCGCTCGCTGAAACCAATAATTTCAGCCGCTCGGCGGCGCTGCGCCATGTCACCCAGCCGGCCTTTTCGCGGCGCATCCAGTCGCTCGAAAACTGGCTCGGCATCGACCTGGTCGACCGCACCTCATACCCGACCCGCCTGACGCCGGCCGGCGCCGTGTTTTACGAGCAGGCGCTGGAAATGCTGAGCCAGATCAACGGCGTGCGCGCGCTGTTGCGCGGCAAGCGGACGGCAACCCAGGCCAGCGTCGATTTCGCCGTGCCGCACACGCTGTCGCTGACCTTCATGCCGAAATGGCTGACCGCGCTGGAACAGGGTTTTGCGCCGCTCAACACCCGGCTGATGGCGCTCAACGTGCATGACGCGGTGCTGCAACTGGTCGACGGCGGCTGCGACCTGCTGCTGTGCTACCACCATCCGCGCCAGCCGGTGCAGCTCGACCCGGGCCGCTACGACATGCTGGTGCTGGGCCGCGAAGCAGTACGCGCCTATGCCCGCTGCGACAAGGTGAAGACGCCCGACTTTGCGCTGCCGGGCAGCGTCAAGGCGCCGTTGCCGTTTTTATCGTACACCAGCAACGCCTACCTGGGCCGCATGGTGGAATTGATCGTGGCCGACGCCAAGCAGCCGCTGTTCCTCGACACCTGCTACGAAACCGACATGGCAGAGGGTTTGAAAGTGATGGCGCTGGAGGGCCGCGGCATCGCCTTCCTGCCCGAATCGGCGGTGACCCGCGAAGTCAAGCAAAAGCTGCTGGCGCGCGCCGACGGCGGCGCGCCGGACTGGGAAATCGAGATGGAAATCCGCTTGTACCGCGAACGGCCGTCGCCGCTGCGGCCGGGCAAACCGCTGGTCGAAAGCCTGTGGCAATACCTGACGCTGGCGCAATCGGCAAAAAAAAGACCCAGGAAAAACCAGCCCTAACGATACAGGCTCAAGAAACTATGCAATAAATGCATCATCGGATGCGCCAAAAGCATTGGCCGCCACCCTCTCTCCTGCCCTACGATGCGGGTCACCGCGCGCCGCCACGAGTTGCGACGCCTTAACGTATCGTCAGGAGCATCAAGCATGACACGCCAACACGAATTGCCTTCCTATCTGAATCCGGACGATCTCGGTCCATGGGGCGTCTACCTCGAACAGATCGACCGCGTCACGCCTTACCTGGGCAACCTGTCGCGCTGGGTCGAAACGCTGAAACGTCCGAAGCGCATCCTGACGGTCGACGTGCCGATCGAACGCGACGACGGCAGCATCGCCCACTACGAAGGCTATCGCGTGCAGCACAATCTGTCGCGCGGCCCGGGCAAGGGCGGCGTGCGCTTCCACCAGGACGTGACCTTGTCCGAAGTGATGGCCCTGTCGGCCTGGATGACGGTCAAGAACGCGGCGGTCAACGTGCCGTACGGCGGCGCCAAGGGTGGCATCCGGGTCGATCCGAAGACCCTGTCGCGCAACGAACTGCAGCGCCTGACGCGCCGCTACACCAGCGAGATCAGCATGATCATCGGACCGAACAAGGACATCCCGGCGCCGGACGTCAACACCAATGAACAAGTGATGGCGTGGATGATGGATAGCTACGCCATGATCGGCGGCAATATGTCGACCGGCGTGGTGACCGGCAAGCCGATCTCGCTGGGCGGCAGCCTGGGCCGCCGCGATGCGACCGGCCGCGGCGTGTACGTGGTCGGCTGCGATGCGGCCGCCAGGATCGGCATGCCGATCGAAGGCGCCAAAGTGATCATCCAGGGTTTCGGTAACGTCGGCGGCGTGGCCGCGCGCATGTTCGCCGAAGCCGGCGCGAAAATCGTCGCGGTGCAGGACCACAAGACCACCGTGGTGCACGCCGGCGGCCTGGATATTCCACGCTTGCTGGCCCACGTGGCCGAAGCGGGCAGCGTCGAAGGTTTCCCAGGCGCCGAGACCTTCCTGCCGCGCGACGATTTCTGGGGCCTCGATTGCGACATCCTGATTCCGGCCGCGCTGGAACAGCAAATCACCGCCGAGCGCGCGCACACCATCCGCGCCAAGATCATCCTGGAAGGCGCCAACGGTCCGACCCTGCCGGCCGCCGACGACATCCTGACCGACAAGGGCGTGCTGATCGTGCCGGACGTGCTGGCCAATGCCGGCGGCGTGACCGTCAGCTACTTCGAATGGGCGCAAAATTTCTCCAGCTTCTTCTGGACCGAAGAGGAAATCAACAGCCGCCTGACCCGCATCATGCGCGAAGCGTTCGACGCGGTATGGCAAGTGGCGCAGGAAAAGAAAGTATCGATGCGCACCGCCACCTTCATCCTGGCGTGCACGCGCGTATTGCAGGCGCGTGAAGTGCGCGGTTTGTACCCTTAATACCTGTAGTGAACTTGCCCAGGACATTTCAGGTGTCATTGGGCTGCTCAAAAAAAATCCCGCTCACTTCATATCGTGAGCGGGATTTTTTTATGGGCGGCGACGGGCTGACTTCCTGCTTATTTTTTGATAAACACCAGGTCCCACACGCCATGCCCCAGTTTCAGGCCGCGGTTTTCAAACTTGGTCAACGGACGGTAGGCCGGTTGCGGCGCGTAGCCTTCGGCGCTGTTTTGCAGCTGCGGCTCGGCGCTCAATACTTCTAGCATCTGCACGGCATAGTCTTCCCAGTCGGTGGCGCAATGCAGGTAGCCGCCCGGCGCCAGGCGATCGGTCAGTTGCTTGACGAACGGCGCCTGGATCAAACGGCGCTTGTTATGGCGCGCCTTGTGCCACGGATCGGGGAAGAATACGTGGATGCCGGCCAGCGAATTGGCCGGAATCATATGCGTAAGCACTTCCACCGCGTCGTGCTGCAGCAGCCGCAGATTGGTCAATTGCTCTTCACCGATCAGTTTCAGCAGGCTGCCGACGCCGGGGGTGTGCACTTCGACGCCGATAAAATCCTTTTCCGGCATCGCCTTGGCGATATGCGCGGTGGTGGCGCCCATGCCGAAACCGATTTCCAGGATCATCGGTGCGCTGCGGCCGAACGCCTGCGCGGCATCCAGCGGCTGCCTGGCGAACGGCAGCAGGAATTGCGGCCCCAGCGTATCGAGCGCGCGCGCCTGCGCCACCGACAGGCGGCCGGCGCGCGTGACGAAACTGCGGATCCGGTGTTCGGTAGGGTCGTACATCATCGGCCGCGCTGGGCCGTTTTGTGGCGTATCTGAAGACATGGGAATAAGGCAAACGTACAGGATAAAGGAGAAAAAAGCCTAGGCGGCGCAAGGGTCATTATACCAGCCCCCGGCCACCGGCCGGCATGCCACGGCCACGCTTAAAAAGTTTACTACTGTCAACAAATTGTCATATACATACTGTAGTATCAGCTTGGCACTATTATCCAAAAGAATTATTTCATCTGCTTTTACGTCACTTCGGACCGCAGCGCTCCTCTACCAAAAGGAAATACGATGAACAATACATTCAGCCTCGGACACTCCACTTCTTCCCGGTCCCTCAAAGCTCTTGCCGCCGCCGGCGTGGTCTCGGTGCTGACGCTGCAGGCATTCGCCGTGCACGCCGACGAGCTGCCAAGATGGGATACCGCGATCACGAAATACAATGAAAAACAGGTGCGGAACTTCCATCCGGTATTCGATTTCGACTCGGACGGCTGCTATCCGGCCACGCCATTCGACCGCAATGCGAATCTGCGCCAGAATCCCGGGAGAAATGCCACTGCCTCGCTATCGGGCTCATGCCAGTATAGCCATTGGGGCGTATACGCCAACACGATACACCGGCAACTTTGCAAAGAGACGGATGAAGGCTCGAACAAGGTCGAACGCTGCGCGCACTTTTACGAGCTGTACTTCGAAAAAGACCAGGCCGTCGGATTTTCTTTCCTGGGCGGCCACCGGCATGATGTCGAAACCGTCATCGTCTGGACCGCGAAAATCAACGGCCAGGGAGATTTTGCGTCCCATACCAGCGTCAGCGCCCACGGCAAATTCACCACCAGACGCCTGAACGAGATCCTGATCCAGTCCGGACACCCGATGGTGGTCTACCACAAGGACGGCGCCGGCACCCACGCCTTCCGCTACGCCAATGCGCAGGACAAGGCCCATGTGGAATTCCTCGGCAACTGGGGCGAATTTTATGCGCCGGACATCGTCAGCCACTACAGCGCGCTGGCGTCATGGGACAACGATGAATGGAACCGCTATCAAGCGAACCGGAACTACCGGCTGACACTGGAAGGGTCCAATTTCGGCAGCGCCAGTTTCAAGACGCGCAATGACGGAGAGATTCTGTATAACGCCAACAGCGCGATCCCGCGCAACGATCCATTCTGGCAAAATTTCTCGTTCAGCTTCGATGACGTATGGGCCACCCGGGCCAGGGAATTTCAGGCGAATTATCCGCAGAATTATCAGCAGATCAGGGAGTAGGCGGGTTGGAGCGGGTGAAGGGAATCGAACCCTCGTCGTAAGCTTGGGAAGCTTCTGCTCTACCATTGAGCTACACCCGCGTGGCCTGCATTTTACGCGTGATTGCCAGCCACTGGCAATCTTTCCAACCATACGGAGCCGGCATCCCGGCGCCGTACCCGCTGCAATTTATTTCAAGCTGCCGAACACCTTGCCGATGATGCTGCTGCCGTACGAAATCGGGTCCTTGCGGATCGCTTTTTCTTCTTCGCCTATCATCAGGTACAAGCCGTCCAGCGCGCGGTCGGTGACGTAGCCTTCGACCGTCGATTGCTGCTGCGGCACCAGTCCCGATTTGGCGACCTGGCCGACCACGCCATTGTATTGGCTTGCCAGGCCGGAGCGGTCGGTTACCGATTTGACGATCGGCAGGAATTTGACGGCCAGCGGCGCCGCGGTTTTTTGACGGAAGAAGTCGGTCACCGATGTGTCGCCGCCGCTCAGGATGTTTTTCGCGTCGGTCACGCTCATCGATTTGACGGCGTTGACCAGCAGCGGCTTGGCCAGCGGGATCGCCGATTCGGCGGCGCGGTTCATCGACACCACCAGGTCGTCGAGCTGCTGGCCGCGGCCGGTCATTTTCAGCAGCGGACGCGCCTGTTCGAGAATCGACGGGAGCTTGATCTTGACCTTGTCGTTGTTCAGGAAGCCGTTTTCGACGCCGAGCTTGGCGACCGCGGCGGCCGAGCCGGCGTCCAATGCGGCTTTCAAACCGCTAGACGCTTCCTGGTTGCTGATGGCGTCCAACGTGCCGGCAAGCGCCAGCGGGGTGCAAACGATGGCGCAAATCAGCGCGGTGGCAGAAGAGAGGGATGGGCGCGGCATGGTTTTTCCTTGTCTGAGATGATACTGAAATCATCTCAAGACAGTGGTGCATCATGCAAGAGCTTTTTGCTATCGTCGCGGCCTGCGCCGCCAACGCCATGAGTACCTGCCGCCAAGTCTGATACACCAAGAGCCGCCGGCAGGAAAAGATCAGAATTGTTCCTGGTCTTTTTGATACAGCGCGTCGTACGGTCCAGCCGGCAAACCCTGACCAGCCTGGTAAATCGCCTTGTTATTGGCTTGCTGTGCCAACGGCAGATAGTTAGGCTTGGCTTTTTCAATCGCAGCGGCAATCAGCTTGCCCAGGAAACCATTCTGCGAATTGGCGCTCGGGTCGTACGCCACATGCTCGGTCTTTTTCCACAATTCTTCACCGCTGCTGCCGCTTTTCAGGCTATATGTCAGCTCCACCGTGGTCACGGTCGACAACACCATGTATTTCGAATCCCAGCGCTCGATGGTGACATACAGTACGCTGTCGGCGCCGAACATTGACGCCAGTTTATGCGTATCGCTGCCATGCACCATGTCGGCGTCGCCCAGGCCGTCATCTTCCATCACCCGTTTCACCAGGTTGATCGGGAAAACGTAAAAGCCGCGTTCCGCCAGCGGACGCGCAATGGTCGACAGGAAGTAATCGGGCGCATCGACATCGACGCTACGGCTGACCACCGGCACCACTAGCACCGAGTGCGGGTTGGCGGCGCGCAACTTGCTATAGTCGGCTTTCTCGATTGGTTTTTGAGCCGCACAACCGCTTAATACGGCCAGCACACCGATCAATGCGATCAGTCTTTTTTTGATTCTCATCATTTTGCGACTCCTTCGTCAGCAGTTTTTTTAGCGCTTCCCAAGGTAACTTTTTTCATGGTGTCCATGAAAACGGCCGATTCAGGCCATTGCTTTTTTTCCTTGTCAAAGAATGCGAGGCCATCTTCGGTTTTACCCTGCAAGGTCAACAGATAGCCGTATTCGGCATACACGCCAGGCGCCACCGGACGCTTGTTCAATTCCGCCGCCTGGATAACATTGTTCAGCGAGGTGCTGAATGCATCGATATTGGCCGGCTCTTTATAGTAGCTATACACCGATTGTTCGTAATTGCCCCAGTCATATTTGCTTTGAGGTCCGGTGGCACAACCGCTCAGCAAGCTCATGGCAATGGCGGCAAACAGTAAGGATATTTTCATTATTTAACCTCGGCCTATTCGGCCTGATAAGTGACGGTGCTGGTTTCGCCATTGCTGGAAAATACTTTGGCCGTATATAAAACGCGTCCATCCAGCTTCAATTCGACTTGATGGACGCCTTCTTCGACAAACACCTGTTTCTGGCTGCCGTTATAAATGGTCGCGTCGCCGATCAGCAAGCCGTCGACATACAGGCTGGAATACGGAGGGGCGCCAAGTACTTTCAGCGTCGGCCGCACAGCGCCGGTTTTCACTTGGGTGACAGGCAGGGCGCAGCCGGCCAACGCCAGCAATGCCAGCGCGATAGTCAGTTTTTTCATGGTCATCAGTTTTTAACTTCAGTAACAAAAAATGCAGAACCCTGGTTTTTCGGCAGCGATCCGGAAATCAATTCGCCAACCGCGCCTTCATTGCTTTCAGCATCGCCAAACAAGCTTTGCACGCGCAGCGTTGCTACCGTCGTACCAGGCAAGGTGATTTCAAAACCGGTCTGGGCGCTTTTTACTTTTTCACCTTCGCGCATCACCGCCAGCGTATCGCCGACCTTAATGCCCTGGCTCTTGCCGCCGGAAATGAAGACGCGCTGGTCTTCCATTTTCAGGATGTCGGTCCGCCATGGACGTTCAGCCAGTTTCGACATCAGCGCATTTTGCACGTCCGAAATGGCGGCGCCGATGGCGCGGTCATTCAAGGTGCTGTCGTAATCGGCCTTGCTGCCAAAGCCGGCGACTTCGCCTGACTCGGTATTGGCTTCACCAACGCCGGAGGCGGTAAAGAACACAAAACCAGTGCGTGCATCGGCCAAACGGATTTCGACTTTGGCGCGTGCGGTTTGAATTTTGGTATTGCTCAGGAAACCGGTTTTACCGCTGGTGCTGCGGCCGAATTCCGTCACCGAACCCAGGATCAGCGCATCGACGCCAATCAGATCGGATTGCTGGGTGATTTTTTGCTCGTCCTTGATCTTATTCAAGTCCTGACGCTCAAATACCAGGAATTTATTCGATGCAACCAAGCGGGTTGCCAGCATGTCGGACGCTTGTTTGCCCAAAGGATCGGCATTGGCGTCGGTCTGGAAGGTACGGCCATAACGTGTTTCATTCGTAAAACGGCCAATTGCCACTTTACGCTTGAAAGACTTTACTTCAGGTATCGCGACCGCTTGTTGCGCTTGCTGCTGTTGAACCCGCGAAACCGGTGCGTCCACCGATTGTGGCGGGGTATTGACGACGGCACAGCCGCCCAATACCAATAACAACGCCGCCCCGGTGATTGTACGATGCATCACAATATTTCCTCTTTGCAATTTATTGGGTCGGCAAGTATAACTTTTAAATTAGCAAGATAATTTATTATTTTTGCACTTATTCTTACAAAAATATCTTTACATTTAAGCCGTTTTAAGATGAATATCATGTTAAAAGTCGCTGGCAAAAATATCGTGCGCAGTACCTAATCAGCCAAACATCAGGCTTTGCAAAGGAAATCGGAAATGAAAGGAATAGATACAATACGCGCGCGATAAAAACCGGCGGTCATTTTTATGACAGATTTATGCTGGCAGCAATTCCAGCCGCTGTTGCGCCAACGCCAATTCGTCCGGCGTCAAGCGGGCCGCCGCCTGCTTGAGGAATTTGGCGGCGTCCGCGATACCGTCCTGGCTGGCCATGACCAGCCACAGGTATGCCTGCACCGGGTCTTGCGGCGCGCCTTGTCCGCTGGCGTACATCAGGCCAAGGTTGAAGCGCGCCCGCGTATGGCCCTGGCGCGCGGCCTGCGCGTACCAGCCCAGCGCCGCCGCATAATCCTGGGCCAGATCCTGGCCATTGTCGTAGCGCAGGCCGAGCGCGAATTGCGCCAGCGCGTGGCCCTGCCCGGCCGCCTTGCGGTACCACTCGACAGCCTGCCTGCCATCCGGCGCCGGGCCGTCGTCGAGGTCGTGCAGCAGCGCCAGCAGGTATTGCGCGGCCGGATAATCCTGTTCCGCCGCGCGCCGGTACCAGTGCATCGCCAGCCGCAAATCCAGCGGCACGCCCTGCCCGGTTTCGTAGCGCAGGCCGAGGTCAAGCTGGGCCCGCAGATGGCCCTGGCCGGCCGCCTTGCGGTACCAGAAGATCGCTTCCTGCTGGTCGGCCGGCACGCCGTGGCCGTTTTCGTGCAACAGGCCGAGCTGGTATTGCGCGGTCGGGAAACCCTGTTCGGCGGCCTGGCGGTAGCAGACCAGCGCCAGCCCATAATCCTGCGGCGTGCTTTTGCCGTGTTCATGGTGCAGGCCCAGGTTGTGCTGGGCCGCCGCATGGCCTTGCCCGGCCGCCTTGCGATACCATTCCTGCGCCTTGCCGTCGTCGCGCGGCACGCCCTGGCCATTGTCGAAAATCAGGCCGAGGTTGAATTGCGAACTG
>NZ_HG322949.1:424120-494686 GCF_000723165.1 Janthinobacterium agaricidamnosum NBRC 102515 = DSM 9628 | reverse complement strand
AAATCAGGCCGAGGTTGAATTGCGAACTGGCGTGGCCCTGTTCCGCCGCGCGGCGGTACCACAAGATCGCTTTCCGGCTATCCTGTTCCAGCGTGTCGCCCTTGTCGTAGCGCAGCGCCAAGTTGAACTGGGCCGCCGCATACCCCTGCTCGGCCGCCTTGCGCATCCACGCCGCCGCCTGCTGGCGGTCTTGCGGCACGCCCTGGCCATTGTCGTAATGCAGGCCGAGGTTGAACTGGGCCCGCGCATACCCCTGCTCGGCGGCCTTGCGGTACCAGGTGACAGCGTGCCTGAAATCCTGCGGCACGCCCTTGCCGCTGTCGTACATCATGGCGAGGTTGTTTTGCGCGCCGGCGTCGCCCTGCTCGGCCGCCTTGCTGAACCAGTGCATCGCCAGCGCGCTGTCGGGCGCAATGCCCTGGCCCTTGGCGTACAGCCAGCCGAGATTGTATTGCGCGGCCGCGTAGCCTTGCTCGGCCGCTTGCCGGTACCAGTGCGCGGCCTGTTCGAAGTCGAGCGGCGTGCCCTGCCCTTTCTGGCACATCACGCCAAGATTGTACTGCGCGTGTTCCTGCCCTTGCCGCGCCGCCAGCCGGTACCAGTGCACCGCCCGTTCAACATCGCGGACCACGCCCTGGCCATTGAAATACATGAAGCCCAGGCTGTGCTGGGCGTTGGCGATGCCCCGTTCGGCCTGCGCCTTGACGCGCAGGTATTCGGCGCTGAAATGCGGTTCGATGGGCTGGTCCTGGTTGTGCATGAATATCGTTTTATCGGCGCTCAGGCTTCGCTGGCGGCCAGGCCGGGCAGCAGGTGCAGCGGCGCCGCCGCCAGTGCCGGCTGCTGCTGCAGCACGGCCATGAAATGGCCCAGCGAAACCGGCCGGTGGTACAGATAACCCTGCATCGTGGTGCAGCCGTTCGCTTGCAGGTAGCGCGCCTGCGATTCGGTTTCAACGCCTTCGGCGATCAGCTTCAAGCCCAGTCCGCGGGCGATCGAGATGATCGCCAGGATCACCGGATAGTGGCTGTTTTCGTCGTGGATCTCCTTGACGAACGACTGGTCGATCTTGACGGTGTGGATCGGGAAGCGGTGCAGATAGGATAGCGACGAATAGCCGGTGCCGAAATCGTCGATCGCCACCGACACGCCCAGCTGGCACAATTTGTTCAATTGCTCGATGGCGTATTGCGGATTGCGGATGCAAATGTTTTCAGTGATTTCGACTTCGATCTGGGCCGGCTCTATGCCGTAGCGTATCAGCGCGCCGCGCATTTTTTCAAAGAAGTCGCCACGGTCCAGGTATTGCGGCGACAGGTTCAGCGACAGCCGCACGTCCTGGCCGCCGGCGGCGTTCCATTGCAGCAGGTCGCGGCACAGCGCGCCCAGCATCCAGTCGGAAATCGGCAGCATCAAGCCGTTTTCCTCGGCGAAGGGCAGGAACTCGCCGGCCGTCAGCAAGCCGCGCTGCGGGTGGTTCCAGCGCATCAGGCCTTCGGCGCCGACGATGCGGCCGGTGCTCACGTCGACCTGCGGCTGGTAATACATTTCGAGCTGGTTCAATTCCAGCGCCTTGCGCAGGCTTTGTTCCAGCGCGATCTTCTGGTGCGACGCGTCCAGCATCGAGTCGTGATAAAAGCTGTGGCCGTTCTTGCCCAGCGCCTTGACCTGGTACATCGCGATGTCGGCGTGGCGCAGCAACTCGTCGATGGTTTCGCCGTCGCCCGGATAGATGGCGATGCCGATCGACGCCGAAATATGCACCTGGTGGCCGTCCAGGTCGAACGGCTGGTGCAGGCAGGCCAGGAATTTGTCGGCGATCAGCCTGGCGTCCTGGCGGTCGCGCAATTCCGGCAGCACGATGGTGAATTCGTCGCCGCCCTGGCGCGCCAGCGTATCGCCGCGGCGCAGGCAGTCCTTCAGCCGGAGCGCCACCTGCTGCAGCAATTCGTCGCCCTTGACGTGGCCCAGCGTGTCGTTGACCAGCTTAAACCGGTCCAGGTCGATGAACATCACCGCCAGTTCGGTCAGCTTGCGCTTGGCCTGGACCACCGCCAGCCCGAGCCGGTCCTTGAACAGCATGCGGTTCGGCAGGTCGGTCAGGATGTCGTGGTAGGCCTGGTAGGAAATCACTTCCTCGGCGCGCTTGCGGTCGGTGATGTCGCGCGCCACGCCGTAGACGCCGAGCAGTTCGCGCTTCCTTGTCTCGGTCGCCCCGCTATGCATGCCGAGGGAAGTGAGCGCCATGGTGGTCAAGGTATGGCTGAAGGTGCGCTCGCAACCGCCGCCGTCGCGGCTCTTCAGGCGCAGCTCGACATTGCGCGAGGTGCGTTCGTCGGCGCGGCGCTCGTTGAAGGCGTAGCGCGCGCGTTCCTGGTCTTCGTCGTGCACGATGATCGAATAATGCCGGCCCAGCAAATCGTCGCGGCCAAATCCCAGCAACTGCTGCGCACGGTCGTTGACGAAGGTGATCAAGCCCTCATGGTTCAGCGTATAAATGATGTCGGGCGAGCTGTCGACCAGGTAGCGGTACATCTTTTCCGAGTTTTCCAGCTGCGACGCGATGCGCTCGTTGTCGACCGCCAGGCGGCGTTTTTGCAGCGCGTTTTCTACCGTCTTCAGCAATTCCTCGCGGCTGTACGGCTTGCGCAGGTAATCGTAGGCGCCGCGTTTCAGCGCGCCGATCGCCGCCTCGATGCCGACGTCGCCGCTCATCACGATCACGTCGACTTCGATGCCGCGGCGCTTGATGTGGTCCATGATTTCATGGCCGCTCATGTCGGGCAGGCGCAGGTCGAGCAAGATCAGGTCGAAATGGACTTTCGCCAGATGATCCAGCGCCTCGCTGCCGCACGTGGCGGTGAACAGTTGATAGTCGCGGTCCTTCAGCAATTCGTACAACGAGGACAGCAGCCGGGGCTCATCGTCGACCAGCAGGATGCGCGGGCGGTTTTCAGTCTCGAACGGGGTGGCGAACATGGTCATGAAAGCGTCAGGTGGAGGGCGGCTGCGATACGGGGAAATGGAAGGAAGCCTGGAAGTTACATGGAGTCGAGCAGCGGGACGGACCGCCCGCCAGCCTGGCGGGCAACGCCGCGCAGCGGCAGCAGGAGTTCAAACGAGGTGCCGTTCTTGCCGCTGCGGCAAGAGATGACGCCCTGCAGCTGCTGCACCAGGCCATGCACGATGGACAGGCCGAGGCCATGGTGGGCGCCGTCCTTGTTGCTGCGCACCGGCGCAAACAATTGTTCCAGCACTTCGGCAGACAGGCCCGGACCGTTGTCGCTGATGCACAGTTCCAGGTACCAGCGGCGTTCGCGGTTCACCTGGCCGCGATTGACGATATGGATCGCGCCCCCCTGCGGCAGCGCTTCGACGGCGTTCTTGACCAGGTTGACCAGGATCTGTTTCAGGATGCCGGCATCGGCCTCGACTTCGGCCGGCTCGCGCTCCATGTCAGCCTCGATGCGCACCGAGGCCGGCACGAATTCGGTGGCGCGAAACAGCGCCAGCACCTCGTCGACCACCCGGCCGGCGTCGCTCAAGCCCGTCGTTTTATCCAGCGCGGCAGCGGGCTGCAAATCGGCCAGGCCGTTGATCAACTGGCCGACCCGGTCGATCTCCTCGTTCAGGATGGCGATTTCGCCGGCCACCGGTTCGCGCCTGGCCAGCTTGTTATCGAGCACGCTGAGGTAGTTCTTGATGATCGCCAGCGGATTGTTCACCTCATGCACCACGCGGCGCGACGCCAGCCGGTATTCCTCGGTAACGTGCTCCAGCTGGCGCTGCGCCTGGCCGCGTTCGCCGGCCGCGCTGTCCAGCGCGGCGGCGGCTTGCTTGCCGAACGATTCCAGAAAACGTTCCCGTTTCCGATAGCCCGCCACCTGCCAGGCGGCGACGCCGCCGATCAGCACGCCCAGGCAGCGCTGGCCGGCCAGCAACGGCAGGCACACCAGGCTGTCGCTGCCGAGGATGCGGAACAGCTGCTCTTCGGCGATGCCGAGCTCGGGTGCGTCGCGGCTGACGCATACCAGACGGCGTTCCAGCGCCGACGCGGCCAGCGGCCCGCCCCTGGCCAGCGGAATGCTGAATTCGGCCAGCCGCTGCTGTCCGCCGCCCGCGGCGCCGACCAGCGCCTGGCCGGTGGCATTTTCCAGCAACACCACGGTAGTACCGAAATCGAACAGCAGGCGCGCCGAGCGGGTCACCGATTCCAGCCAGCCGGTCTCGCCCTGCTGGCGCGCGAAGGTCCGGCCGATCTCGGACACCAGCACCATGTTGCGCACCTCCTCGGACAGGCGCTGCCGCACTGGATCGGCCGGCGCCGGCGCCACATCGGTCTGCGCTACGGCAGCGCCGCTCAAGTCGATGCCCAGGTTGGCGGCCGCCTGTTCCACCTGGCGCGCGGCGGCGCCGACGGCCGCTTCCAGGCTGGCCCGGCTCAAGCCGCACAAGCGCATCGCGGCGTCGATCGCGGCCTCTTCGCCGTCATGGCAGCACAGCAGGTGCGCCAGCCGCACGATGCGGATCAGCGGATGGCTGGCTTCGAGGCGGGCGGGCGGTTCGTGGTGGTACAGCACGCTGTCGGCCAGGAAGGAATCCAGCTGCCAGCGCTCGACCAGCCACGCGCCCGCCTCGGCATGGGTGATTTGCAGCGTACGCTGTTCGACCGCGCACAGCGCATCGTCGTCGCGCGCGCTGAAATTGACGGCGTATTCCTTCGGCGCGGTGGCCAGCAAGGCCAGCCGGCCTACGTTGTGCAGCAAGCCGGCCAGGTACGCTTCTTCACTATGCGGATACTGCATTTCCCTGGCGATGTCGCGCGCGATGACGGCAGCCGTCAGCGACGACTTCCAGAACGCGCGCAAGTCGGTGCCGCCGGAATGGGGGAAATTATTAAAAGTCTGGAATACCGATTCGCTGATCACCAGCGTCTTGATCATGTCGGTGCCGAGCGCCACCAGCGATTGCTCCAGGCCGATGCCGCGGCCGCTGCGGCGGCAGGCGGAACTGTTGGCGACCGACAGGATCTTGCTGGCCATGCCGGCGTCCTTGGCGATCAGCGCCGCCAGTTCCGCCATGCCGGCGTCGTCGGCCTGTAAATGCTCGATCAGCCTGAGGAGAATTTGCGGCATGGCCGGCAGACGGGCTGTCAGCAGCCGGTTGCGAATATCGTGATCGGATTGATGCATCTTATCAAGCATTGCCAGGTCGAAAAGGAGGCGCGCTTGATGGGCAAGCACTGCCGCGTTCAGAGGAAACCTCATCTCCTGAATCAACAACTGGTAACGCCTGAGAGGAATCCTGAAAAAAGTTATATTAGCATAAGCGCCGCCGATGATTGCAATTAAGAAAATTTGATTAAAAAAAAATTAACTCAATATGCGGTCAGCATTGCTTCTCGTAACAGAACTGCGGCGAGCGGATCGGTGTGGCGGAGCAGACGCAATCAGAGCGGTTTGACGGCGATTTCCGCGCCTTGCAGATACAGCGCGTTGGCCGCTTCAAAACCCGAATCGGTGCCCAGCACGATCCAGAACTTGCCGTCCTTGTCAGCCTGCAGTTCAATCGCCTCGCTGGATGTGCGCACCGACGACACCCATGTACCGCCGTCGCAGCTCAGGCCGGCGCTGCCCTGCACCCCCAGCACCTTGCCCTGTCTGCCGGACCGGGCCTGGTTGCCGCGATCCAGGTTCAGCCGGTAATTGCCGTCGCTCTGCTTGACCGTCTCGGGTTCCGTTCCACTGGCGGCCACCACCATGTAAATGCTGTCGCCGCGCGAACCGCCCACGCCGGCGCAGCCGGATGCCGCGTCGGAAGCGAAACGCATCGCAAAGCTCACGCCATATTTTGCGCCAGGCACGAAACCACCGACTTGGCGTTTGACATAGGTCATCAGGTCGTCGCTATTGTTATGCGAGGTCAGATAATAGCCCTTGCCGCTTAACGGCGCCGGCAAATCCTCCCAGGAAGACGCTACTTCGGTCGGTTTGCTGCCGTCGGTGTAATCGGCGACGCCGCTGATCCAGCCATCGATGCCGGTATTGAAATCGACGCTGATGGTAGCCGCCGGCGGTGGCGACCCGAGCGACTTTTCGGCCCCCAATGTGGCCGGCGGCACGGACCTGTCCGCGCCGCCGCAGCCGCTCAGGGCGAGCGCGCCGTTGATGGCCAGCACGGACAGGATGTAAGTTTTTTTGAGCATATGTCTCCCTTGGTGGTTATTGCTATTCAACAACATTACACCACAGCCCAAGAGATAATTGCCTTTTTAAATAATTAAAATTGTAACTATTGGTAAATTAAAACCTGATGTAAATATCATTTACATCATGCTTCATCGTTGTTACTGACCGGTACACCAGGCCGTCAACCGTGCGCCGGTCCCAGCAGGTACTTGCGGAAGCGCCGCGAAATCAGCCACAGCACCAGCGCCGTGCCGGTCGCCGCCAACTGGCCGCAAGCCAGCCAGAGAAACGAGCCCGACAGCAGCGGCGTGATCACCCCGGCCACCACCGCGCCCAGCAAGGTCACGGCGAACGACTGGCACGACGCCACCGTGCCGCGGATATGCGGGAACAGGTCGAGCGCCAGCAGCGTCGCGCCCGGGCCGACGATCGACATGCCGAAGGTATAGAAGAAAATCGGCGCCACGCTCCACGGCAAGGCCGGCGGGAAGAACGCGTGGTACAGCACATTGACCAGCGACGCGCCGATCAGGAAGATGAAGCCGATCGCGATCTGGCGCGCAAAGGTCATCTTGCCGGCGATGCGGTTGGCCACCAGCGCGCCGAGGAAAATCCCGGCCACCGATGGAATGAACAGCCAGCCGAACTGGTCCGGCTCAAGGTGCAACAGATTCGGCAGCACTTCCGGCGCCGCCGTGACGAACAGGAACAGGCCGGCGAAATTGAGCGCCACCACGCCGGCCTTGATATGGAACAGCGGCGAGCGCAGGATTTCGCTGTAGCTGGACGCCAGGAAGCGCGGATTGAACGGCTGGCGCTTTTCAGGCGGCAGCGTTTCCGGCAGCCGCTTGTAGCAGAACACCAGCAGGATCACGGTATAGATGACGAGGAACAGGAAGATCGAGCGCCAGTCCAGCAGCTTGACGATCCAGCCGCCCATGATAGGCGCGATGGCCGGCGCGATCGAAAAGATCATCGTCACCAGCGACAGCAGCCGTGCCGCCGGCGCATCCGAATACAGGTCGCGGATGATGGCGCGGCCGATCACCACGCCGGCCCCGGCCGAGATGCCCTGCATGATGCGGAACACCCACAAATAATGCACTGTGTGCGCCGAGGCGCAGCCGAAGGAACCGATCGCGAACATCACCAGCGACACCAGGATCAGGTTGCGCCGTCCGAACGCGTCGGCCAGTGCGCCATGCCACAGCACCATGCCGGCGAAGGCCAGCATATAGAACGTCAGCGATTGCTGCACTTCCAGCGGACTGGCGTGCAGCGACGCCTGGATCGAAGAAAACGCCGGCAAATAGGTGTCGATCGAAAACGGCCCCAGCATCGCCAAACCCGCCAGCATGGTGGCCAGCGCGCCGCGGCTGAGCGGCTTCATGTGGCTGGGCGGTGGCGGCGGTACCGGCTGGACCGGATCGGGCGGCAAGTTTGCCGGAGGCGTGGGAAACATGATTATCCTGGTAGGCGGCCCGCACCGGATGGTGCGCGCCTTACTGCATCCAACTCTACATCAAGAAGCTACATCATACTGTTTTCGGCTTTGCTTCCTCGCGGCGGTTGTAGCCGGCCACCATATCGAAACGGAACAAGCGGCATTCCAGCGCGCCATTGAAGAATGGCGTCTTGCGCGCTTCTTTCAGGCGCAGCAGGCGCGGCAAACCGAGGTCGGCGGTAAACAGGAACACGGTCCAGCCGGCAAAGCGCTGCTTCAGCGTGGTGCCCAGTGCCGAATAGAACGAGGTCGCCAATTCATCTTCCGGCAGGGTGCTGTCGCCGCGCACGCCGATCCGTTCGCCGTACGGCGGATTGGTCAGCATGATGCCGGCCACGCCGCTCGGCGCCTTGACTTCCTGCGCCTCGATCTGTTTCAGCGGCACGTCGAACATCACGCCGGCGCAGCGCAGGTTGTGGCGCGTCATGGCCACCATGTCGCCCGAAATATCGCTGCCGAAAATGGTCGGTTCGCTCGGCAATGGATTGGGCTTGATGGCGTTTTTCATCGCGTTCCACGGCGCCGGATCGAAGTCGTGGAATTGTTCGAAGGCGAACTGGCGCCGCGCGCCGGGCGGAATGCCCTGCACCATTTGCGCCGCCTCGGCCAGGATGGTGCCGGAGCCGCACATCGGGTCGAACAGCACCATGCCCGGCTTCCAGCCGGACACCCGCAACAGGCCGGCGGCCAGGTTTTCGCGCAACGGCGCGTCGCCGGTTTCTTCGCGCCAGCCGCGCTTGAACAGCGCTTCGCCGGAGGTGTCCAGGTACACGGTAAAGGTGTGCGCGTCGAGGAAGCCGACGATGCGCATGTCCGGCGTCCTGGTGTCGACCGACGGCCGCTGGTTGAACTGGTCGCGGAAGCGGTCGCAGATCGCATCCTTGATTTTCAGCGTGGTGAATTCGAGGCTGCGCAGCGGCGACTTGACGGCGGTGACGTCGACCCGGATCGTGTGGTGCACGCCGAACCAGTCTTCCCAAGGCTGCGCCAGGGTCAGGTCGTAGATATCGTTTTCAGTCTTGTAGCCCGAATGGGCCATGCGCATCAGCACGCGCGACGCAATGCGCGAATGCAGGTTGATGCGGTAGGAGTCGCTCAAGTCGCCGGAGCAATGCACTCCGCCCGGCACTTGGTTGTGCACCTTCATGGTGGAGCTGTGCTGGGCGATTTCGCCCAGTTCCTCGGCCAGCGCCGCTTCCATGCCGCGCGGGCATGGGCAAAAATATGAAGCCATGGTGTACCTTTTATCCGTTGTGGTGGTGGGCGTTCGCATAAACCTGCTGCGCGATCCGCCATGGGCCCGGCGATGCTCGCTGTACCGACGTACAGCTGCGCTTCTCGGACCCATGGCGAACCGCTCGCACTGGTTTCTGCGGACGCCGTGATGTTTACTGCTGGAAGAACTAACTTTTTTACTTTGCTTTTTTCTTTGTTTTTTTATTACTTTTTTACTTTGTTTTTACAAATGCGCGCTCGACGAAGTCGAGCCGGTCCTGGCCCCAGTAGCCTTCGCCATCGACCACGTACCACGGCGAGCCGAACACGTTGGCGGCGCTGGCGGCTTCGGTGTTGCTGTCGTATTCCGCTTGCACGCTGGCCGTTTCCGACGACTTGAACAGCATGCGGCCATCCAGCTCGCAGCTGTTGGCGATCTGGATCAGGGTTTCTTCATCGCCGATGTTGCGCTCCTCTTGCCACAGGCCGCGCATGATGGCGTGCGCCAGGTTCAGCGATGCGTCGACGCCCAGCGCCAGGCGGGTGGCCAGGATCAGCTTGGACGCCAGGTCCGGCGAGACCGGAAAGAACTTCGGCTGCAGGTTGATCGGAATCTGCAAGAACTCCGACCAGCGCGCCAGTTCCGTCAGCCGGTAAGCCTGGCGCTGCGGCGCGCGTTTCGCCAGCGGCAAGCCGCCGGATACGCTGAACACCTTGCCCAGGTCGAACGGCCGCACATCGATCTGCACGCCATGCTGCCTGGCCAGCGCGACAAAACGCGCATGGCCCAGGTAGGTCCATGGCGAATGGGGCGCGAAAAAATATTGGCACACCTTGCTTGCGCTACTCATGTTATCCCCGCTTAAAAAGGCTTGACCACGACCAGCACCACCACCGCCAGCAACAGCAGCACCGGCACCTCATTGAACCAGCGGTACCAGACATGGCTGCGCTGGTTGATATTCTTTTCAAACTTGCGCAGGATTGCGCCGCAGGCGTGGTGATAGCCGAGCACCAGGACCACGAAGGTCAGCTTGGCGTGCATCCAGCCCGGCATCTTCATGCCGCCCTCGCCGCCGCCGTATTGCATCCACAGCAGGATCAGGCCGAACACCAGCGCCGGCAAGGCGAGGATGCTCATGAAGCGGTACAGCTTGCGCGCCATCAGCAGCAGCCGTTCGGTGGCCACGGTTTCTTTTTCCTGGGCCAGGTTGACGAAGATGCGCGGCAAATAAAACAGGCCGGCAAACCAGGAGGTGATGAAAACGATGTGCAGTGCTTTAATCCAGAGCATGGGGTTCCTGTGGTGTTGGATGAAGACATGGGGTGGGCCTTAACGGTGATGGCGGACGGCGCTGGCGCCGTCCGGTAACAACGCATACTTGAAAACTCAGCTGCGCACTTCGCCGTGGCCGAACACCACGTATTTCAGCGACGTCAGTCCTTCCAGCCCGACCGGACCGCGCGCGTGCAATTTGTCGTTCGAGATGCCGATCTCGGCGCCCAAGCCATATTCGAAACCGTCGGCGAAGCGGGTCGAGGCATTCACCATCACCGACGCCGAATCGACTTCGCGCAGGAAGCGCATCGCCTCGCTGTAATTCTCGGTGACGATGGCTTCCGTATGCTTCGACGAATAGCGGTCGATATGGTCCATCGCCTCGTCGATGCCGGCCACCACCTTGACCGACAGGATCGCCGCCAGGTATTCGGTGGACCAGTCTTCCTCGGTGGCGGCGGCCAGGTGCGGATAGCCTGCCAGCAGTTGCAGCGTTTCGGCGTCGCCGCGCAATTCGACCTGTTTGGCCGCATACAACTCGGCCAGCCGCGGCAGCACCTGCGGCGCGATCGACCGCGCCACCAGCAGGGTTTCCATGGTGTTGCACGGGCTGTAGCGCTGGCACTTGGCGTTGAAGGCGATGTCCAGCGCCTTCTGGATGTCGGCCTGGCCGTCGATATACACGTGGCAAATGCCGTCCAGGTGCTTGATCATCGGCACCGTGGCTTCTTCCATCAGGCGCGCTATCAGGCCCTTGCCGCCGCGCGGCACGATCACGTCGACGTATTGCGGCATGGTGATCAGCGCACCGACGGCGGCGCGGTCGGTGGTGTCGATCACTTGCACGCCGTCTTCCGGCAAGCCGGCTTCCAGCAAGCCTTGCTTGACCAGCCTGGCCAGCGCGCGGTTGCAATGAATCGCTTCCGAACCGCCGCGCAGGATGGTCGCGTTGCCGCTCTTGATGCACAGGCCGGCCGCGTCGACCGTGACGTTCGGGCGGGCTTCGTAAATGATGCCGATCACGCCCAGCGGCACCCGCATCTGGCCGACCTGGATGCCGGACGGCCGGAATTTGAGGCCGGAAATCTCGCCGACCGGATCGGGCAGCGCGACAATCTGGCGCAAGCCTTCGACCATGGTGGCGATGGCGCCATCGGACAGCGTCAAACGGTCCAGCAGCGCCGGCGCCAGGCCGGCGGCGCGCGCCGCGTCCAGGTCGAGCCGGTTGGCCTCGCGCAGCGCTTCGCTGTCGCGCACGATCGCGTCGGCGATCAGCGACAGCGCGCGGTTGCGCGTGGCGCTGTCGGCCCTGGCCATGGCGCGCGACGCCTTGCGCGCCCGCTGGCCGACCTGTTCCATGTAATGCTTGATATCCATGACCATCCCGTTTGTCTTCAATCCGATTGTTGTACCGGTTCCTGCAGCCGATTAGCCTGTCAGCCTGTCAGCCGCGCGCCACTTTCAACGCCAGTTGCAGCATCGCGTCCCAGGCGTCACCGGCGTAAGCCCTGGCGCGCAGTCCCTTGATCATCTTGTCCACCTGCGCGGCCTGCTGCAGCGCCGCTTCCAGCACCGGCAGCGCGATGCGCCGCAGCGCCGGTTCCATCATGCGTTCGCGCGGCCCCCAGATGCGGTGCTCTTTCAGCAGCGCGCCCAGCGGCCGGCCCTGCGCCATGCCGGCCTTCAATTTTAACAGCGTGCGGATTTCTTCCGAGACCGCCCACAATACCAGCGGCAAGGCCTCGCCCTCGCCCTTCAAGCCTTCGAGCATGCGCACCAGCCGCGCCGGATCGCCGGCCAGCATCGCTTCGCTGAGCTTGAACACGTCGTAGCGCGCCACGTTCAGCACCGCGTCCTGCACCTGTTCGTAGGTCAGCTTGCCCGGCTCGTGCAGCAAGCCCAGTTTCTGGATTTCCTGGTGCGCCGCCAGCAGGTTGCCCTCGACCCGCTCGGCGATGAAATCGATGCTGGCCCGGTCCGCGCTTTGCCCCTGCGCCGCCAGCCTGCCACCGATCCAGTTCGGCAATTGCGGCCGCTCGACTTGTGGAATGTCGATATACACGGCCGCTTGCTGCAGGCTGGCCACCCAGGCCGCCTTTTGCGTCTGCCAGTCCAGCTTCGGCAGCGTGATCAGGGTCAGGTTGTCCGGACTCAGGTCCCTGGCGTAGCTTTGCAGCGCCGCGCCGCCATCCTTGCCCGGCTTGCCGCTCGGGATGCGCAGCTCGATCAGCTTCTTGTCGCCGAACAGCGACAGTTCCTGGTTGGCGGCCAGCAGCTCGCCCCACTTGAAATTGCGCTCGACCGACAATACCTCGCGCTCGGAAAAACCTTGCGCGCGGGCCGTGCGGCGGATCTTGTCGGCCGCTTCCAGCGCCAGCAAATGTTCGTCGCTGGTGATCACATACAGTTGCGCCAGCGGCTTGCTCAAATGGCCGTCCAGCGCGTCTACCCGCAATTGCATGCCGTGTCCCGCCTTATTGCCTGGTCGCTGGCGTCGAGACCGGCGCCGGGGCCGGGACCACGGCCGGATTCACGCCTGGAATCACGGCCGACGTTGCCGCCGGCGCCACCGACAAGCCCGGCCTGGCCAGCTTGATGGCGGCGATACGGCGCAGCATCTGCTGCACCATGTCGGTCTTCATGTCGCGGTACAGCAGCGCTTCCTCGGTTTCCTTGGCCAGCAGCTGCGATTCGTTGAAGGTGATCGGACGGGTCAGGCTGATGCTGGTCGGCGCCAGCAATTGCACGCCATTCTTGTCGACCACGCGGAACGTGATCGTATAACCGAGCTGGTATTCGCGTACCCGGCCATTGCTGTTCAGCGACAGGATCGTCTTGGTGCGGGTCTTGTCCGGATCGACCAGCACGTCGATGACGCCATCGGCCAGTTTCTGCTCGTTGACGATCTCGGTGCCGCCGTTGGCGCGCACATTGCGCTTGAAGTCGATCGCCAGCGGCGACGCATCCGGCAAGTTGATGAACAGCGTCGCGAACGGCAGCGTGAAGCTGCCGTCGGAGCCGCGCAAATGAAAACCGCAAGCCGACAGCATCAATGCCAGCGCCAGCAGCAAGCCCCAGGCGCCGCCGCGGCGCGTGAATGAAACACTATCGGCTATAGATTTGATCATTGTTTTGCGCCTAAAAAATTTATACGACCATATTTATACAACAATGCTGACCAGCTTGCCCGGCACGACGATGACTTTCTTCGGCGTGGTTTCGACATACTTCCGCACGCTTTCGCAGGCCAGCGCGGCCGCTTCGATGGTCGCCTTGTCGGCATCCTTGGCCACCGTGATCGAACCGCGCAGCTTGCCGTTCACCTGGATCATCATTTCGATCTCGGACTGAACCAAAGCGACCGGATCGACTTGCGGCCAGGCCGCGTTCAGCAAGTCGCCGAACACGCCGGCGTAGCCCAGTTCCTGCCACAGCACGTGGGTGATGTGCGGCGCGACCGGGTTCAGCAGGCGCAGGAAGATCGACAAGCCTTCGGCGATCAGCGCGTTCGATGCGGCGCTGTCGTCCAGCTTGGCCGATTCCAGCGTGTTCAGCATCTTCATGCAAGCCGACACCACGGTGTTGTACTGGATCCGCTTCAAGTCGTAATCGGCTTGCTGCAACAGCTTGTGCAATTCGCGGCGCAGGTTTTTCTGCGCGTCGCTGGCGGCCGGCGCGGCCGGCCCACTCAAGGCCGAGCCGATGCGCGGCGCTTGTGCGTAAGCGTAGGCCCAGACCCGGCGCAGGAAGCGGTTGGCGCCTTCGACGCCGCTGCCCGACCATTCCAGCGTCTGTTCCGGCGGCGAGGCGAACATGGTGAACAGGCGCGCGGTGTCGGCGCCGTACTGTTCGATCTGCGCTTGCGGGTCGATGCCGTTGTTCTTCGACTTCGACATTTTTTCCGTGCCGCCGATTTCCACCGGCTCGCCATCGGCCACCAGGATCGCGCTTTGCGGACGGCCCTTGTCATCCAGCGCCAGGCGCACGTCGTCCGGGTTGAACCAGGTGGTCTTGCCGGCCGCGTCCTTGCGGTAGTAGGTTTCGTTCAGCACCATGCCCTGGGTCAGCAGGTTGACGAAGGGCTCGTCGAACTTGACCAGGCCAAAGTCGCGCATGATCTTGGTCCAGAAACGGGCGTACAGCAAATGCATCACCGCGTGTTCGATGCCGCCGATGTACTGGTCCATCGGCATCCAGTAATCGTTGCGCTGGTCGACCATCGCCTCGCTCGAACCCGGCGAGGTATAGCGCATGTAGTACCACGACGAATCGACGAAGGTATCCATGGTGTCGGTCTCGCGCCGCGCAGGCTTGCCGCATTGCGGGCAATCGCATTGCAGGAACGCTTCGTATTTGTTCAGCGGATTGCCGCTGCCGTCCGGCACGCAGTCTTCCGGCAGCACCACCGGCAAGTCCTTTTCCGGCACCGGTACCACGCCGCACTCCAGGCAATGGATCATCGGGATCGGCGTGCCCCAGTAGCGCTGGCGCGAAATGCCCCAGTCGCGCAGGCGGAACGTGGTTTTCTTTTCGCCCAGGCCCAGATCAAACAGGTCGGCGGCCACCGCATCGACGGCGGACGCAAAATGCAGGCCGTCGTATTTGCCCGAGGCGATGCACACGCCATCCTTGCTGCCATACCATTCCTGCCAGGCGCCGGTCGAGAATTCCTGGCCCTTGACGTCGACCACTTGCCTGATCGGCAGATTGTATTTTTTGGCGAAGCCGAAGTCGCGCTCGTCGTGCGCCGGCACGCCCATCACGGCGCCGTCGCCGTAGGTGATCAGCACGTAGTTGCCGACCCAGACTTCCACTTGCGCGCCGGTCAACGGATGGGTGACGAACAGGCCGGTCGGCATGCCCTTCTTCTCCATCGTCGCCATGTCCGCTTCGATCACGGAACCCAGCTTGCACTCGGCGTTGAAGGCGGCCAGTTCGGCATTCGTTTGCGCGGCGTGGATCGCCAGCGGGTGCTCGGCCGCCACGGCGCAGAAGGTCACGCCCATGACGGTGTCCGGACGGGTGGTGAAGACATACAGCTTGCCGTCGCCGATCAGCGCGCCGCTGGCGTCCTTGATCTGGTGCGGGAAAGCGAAGCGCACGCCGGTCGACTTGCCGATCCAGTTGGTCTGCATGATGCGCACGCGCTCCGGCCAGCCCGGCAGCTTGTCGTCGACATAGGCCAGCAATTCATCGGCGTAGTCGGTGATGCGCGCGTAATACATCGGGATTTCGCGTTTTTCGATGACCGCGCCGGAACGCCAGCCCTTGCCATCGACCACTTGTTCGTTGGCCAGCACGGTCTGGTCGATCGGGTCCCAGTTCACGGTGCCGGTCTTTTTGTAGATGATGCCTTTTTCCAGCATCTTGAGGAACATCCACTGGTTCCATTTGTAGTATTCAGGCGTGCAGGCGGTCATTTCACGCGACCAGTCGATCGCCAGCCCCATCGATTCCATCTGCTGCTTCATGTGCGCGATGTTCGAATAGGTCCATTGCGCCGGCGGCACCTGGTTGGCCATCGCCGCGTTTTCCGCAGGCATGCCGAACGCATCCCAGCCCATCGGCATCAGCACGTTGTAGCCGTTCATGCGCAGGTAGCGGTACATCACATCATTGATCGTATAGTTGCGCACGTGGCCCATGTGCAGCTTGCCCGAAGGGTAAGGCAGCATCGAGCAGGCATAGTACTTCCCCTTGGGGAAACGCGGATCGTGTTCGACGGCTTTGTAGGCGTCGATCGCCTTCCAGTGGGATTGCGCGGCTTGTTCGACGTCGGCGGGACTATATTTATCTTGCATGATGTTGTGCGGCCAGCGTGGCCCGGCCAAAAGTGAATATGAACCGGACATTATACTGGTTCAGCCCCGCTTGGTAGCAGCAAGCGGGAGAAACCCGCCTGAAAATGGCGCCGCCAGCCTTTTTTATCATGTTGACCACGTAGCGGCCGGCTTTTATGGCAACATGATTCTTTTATCAATCACGGGGAGCACAGCATGATCAAGGGATTACGCACCGTTACCTACCCGGTTGCCGACCTGGCGCAAGCGAAGGCGTGGTATGCCGACGTGTTCGGCTGCGCGCCATATTTCGACCAGCCGTTTTATGTCGGTTTTGCGATCGGCGGTTTTGAACTCGGCCTGCTGCCGGGCGGCGAGCCGGGCACGCAGGGCAGCATCGCCTACTGGGGCGTCGACGGCATCGAACAGGAGGTGGTCCGCATCCTGGCGCTGGGCGCGACGCTGCACCACCCGCTCACCGACGTCGGCGACGGCATCCGCACGGTGGAATTGCTGGACCCGTTCGGCAACCAGCTGGGATTGATCGACAATCCTCACTTCGATGCGTCGGCGGTGCGCTGAACGTCGCCGCCATTGTGCATGCCTTGCTGTTGCAGCCACAGCCGAAATTGGGTCACCGCGGCTTTTTCCTGGACCGCCTCGGGCGTGATCAGATAATACGCCCGCTGGCCGCGCAGCGGCCGGTCGCAGACGATGGCCAGCTCGCCGCGCGCCAGCTCCGCTTCGACCAACATGCGCGGCAGCAGCGCCACGCCCAGCCCCTGGGCGGCGGCCATCGCCAGCATCGAGAATAATTCGTAGCGCGGGCCGTGCAGCGCCAGCTCGGCGCCGACTTGCATCGCGTCGAACCATTGGCGCCACGCTTCCGGGCGCGTGCTTTGCTGTAACAGCGGCAAGGCGGCGATCTCCCCCGGCCGCCAGCCGGCACGCCCGGCCAGCAGGCGCGGGCTGGCCACCGGCACGATATCTTCCATCATCAACAGCGCGGTCCGGGTGCCCGGCCATTTGGCCAGCTGCTCCGGCGTGCCGGCGTACAGCGCGGCGTCGTACTCGGTGTCGGCGAACATGAAAGGCCGGGTGAAGGCGTCGATATGCACGGTGATGTCCGGATGTTCCAGTGCCAGCCCGGACAGGCGCGGCATCAGCCAGCGGGTGGCGAAGGTCGGCACCGACGCGAGGCGCAACGCCGCGCCGCCGCCCTGGCGCGCCATCGCATCGAGCGTGTCGCGTTCCAGGCCGTCGAGCCGGGCCGCGATTTGGCGCGCATACGCGGCGCCGGGCGGCGTCAGCAGCACGCCATGCCGGGTGCGCTGAAACAGTTGCACTCCAAGAAAGGCTTCCAGCGACGAAATCTGGCGCGATACGGCGCTCTGCGTCAGCGACAATTCGCGCGCCGCGTGGGTATAACTTTGATGGCGCGCCGCCGCCTCGAAACAGTGCAGCGCCTGCAGCATCGGGATTTTGCGTGTCATCGTGGGGAACGGTAGCGTGGGAAGCACCGAGTATGCCGCAAGATATGCTTTATATGCATATCTGGGTGCAAATAAATCGTTTGCGCAAGGTATGCCGAAAACCTAATATGAGCCACATTCAATGTAGCGACCGACACCATCATGAGCAAAACCGTTTTCGACTGGCAATCCCCCTTATTACTCGACGAACAACTGACTGCCGATGAACGCGCGGTGCGCGCAGCGGCGCGCGATTATTGCCAGGGCAGCCTGGCGCCGCGCGTGCTGGAATCGTTCCGCCACGCGCGCACCGATGCGTCGATCTTCCGCGAAATGGGCGAACTGGGTTTGCTGGGCAGCACCATCCCGGAAGCGTACGGCGGCGCCGGCCTGAACTATGTGTGCTACGGCCTGGCGGCGCGCGAAGTGGAGCGCATCGATTCCGGCTACCGTTCGATGATGAGCGTGCAATCGTCGCTGGTGATGGTGCCGATCCATGCCTTCGGCAATCAAGCGACCAAGCAAAAATACTTGCCGAAGCTGGCGAGCGGCGCATGGATAGGCTGCTTCGGCCTGACCGAGCCGAACCACGGTTCCGATCCCGGCAGCATGGTGACGCGCGCTAAAAAGGTGCCGGGCGGCTACAGCCTGAGCGGCGCCAAGATGTGGATCACCAACAGCCCGATCGCCGACGTGTTCGTGGTGTGGGCCAAGGATGACGAAGGCGCGATCCGCGGTTTCGTGCTGGAAAAAGGCTGGAAAGGTTTAAGCGCGCCTGAAATCCACGGCAAGGTCGGCTTGCGCACCAGCATCACCGGCGAAATCGTCATGGATGAGGTTTTTTGCCCGGAAGAAAACGCCTTCCCCGACGTGCGCGGCTTGAAAGGCCCGTTCACCTGCCTGAACAGCGCCCGTTACGGCATCGCCTGGGGCGCCTTGGGGGCAGCCGAGGATTGTTATGAAAAAGCGCGCCAATACACCCTCGACCGCGTGCAATTCGGCCGTCCCTTGGCCGCCAACCAGCTGATCCAGAAGAAACTGGCCGACATGCTGACCGACATCACACTGGGCTTGCAAGGCTGTTTGCGTCTGGGACGCATGAAGGATGAAGGCAGCGCGGCGGTCGAAATCACGTCCATCATGAAACGCAACAGTTGCGGCAAGGCTTTGGAGATCGCCCGCATGGCGCGCGACATGATGGGCGGCAATGGCATTTCAGACGAGTTCGGCGTGATCCGCCATTTGGTCAACCTGGAAGTGGTGAATACCTACGAAGGCACGCACGATGTGCATGCCTTGATCATCGGCAGGGCGATCACGGGCATCGCCGCCTTCCATTGAGGATTAGCGCAAAACCAGCTTCAGGGCCGGTTTTTCGCCATAGTCTTCATACCGCTCATTGATGCCGCCGATGCAGAACGTGACTTCTTCCAGGATATCGGGCGCTTGCTGCCGCATCAGCGCGGCATCTTGCACGACGATTTCCAGCACTTCATTGGCTTTCAGGCGGAATGTGCTCATGCCGTCTGCGTCGCGCAAATAACTGAGGCAATCGACCCAGGCATCCATGCTGTTGCCGTAAAACTCGGGGAAACCGAAAGCGGTCTTCGATTGAGCATGAAAACTGCTCCAGTCGCTAATGTCCTTACCATTCAATACAGCACTAGGCATATCATTTCTTTTCTTGTAAAGATGCTTCAACGGCATCGGTGACGAAAGCCAGCCGGCTCAAGCCGCTGGACTGGGCTTGCGCCATGACTCGCGCCACCACTTCATAACGGGTGTCCTTATCGGCGCGCAACTGCAATGTCGGTTGCGGCGCCAGTGTTGCGGCTTGCTGCAGGCGCATGCCGAGTTCTTCCGGCGCCAGCACTACATTATTCCAGAATATCCTGCCTTGGCGATCAATCGACACGCTGACCACGGCCGCCGGCTGGCTTGCCGCTGACGGCTGTACCTGCGGCAAGTCCAGTTGCAGCGCCTGCGTCAACACCGGCGCGGCGATGATGAAAATCACCAGCAGCACCAGCATCACGTCCACCATCGGCGTGACATTGATGTCGGCCATCAGCGGCTGCGGCTGGTGTTTGCTGAAGGAGCCGAATGCCATGTCCATCCTTACGGGCGCTGATTGGCACTGCGCAAACAAGCGTGCAAGTCGAACGCGAAGGCATCCAGTTCGGCCAGCGTCAGGCGGTTCACGCGCTGTAAACCGTTATAGGCCAATACCGCCGGGATCGCAACCGTCAAACCGATCGCGGTCATGATCAGCGCTTCGCCGACCGGGCCGACCAGGTGTTCGAGTTGCGCGGCGCCACGTCCCGACAAGCTGGCCAGCGCGCGGTAAATACCCCATACCGTGCCCAGCAGCCCGACAAACGGCGCGGTGGCGCCGATCGACGCCAGCACGGCCAGGCCGCTCTCCAGGCGCTGGGTGGAACGGTGCAGCGCCAGCCGCAGCACCTGGGTCAGCTGTTCATCGCGCTCCAGCCCGGCGCCCAGCGTGCCGGCGCCGCGCTGCGATAGCGCAGCGCCTTGCACGGCCAGCGGCAGATAAATCTTTTCCTTGTCGGTAAGGCCGAGCACGACCAGTCCATCGTCCAAGCCGGGCGCATCCCAGAAAGCGTCGAGCGTGCCGGCGCTGCGGCGGATGCGCCACGCACTCCAGCTTTTGGCGAAGATCAGATACCAGCTGGCCAAGGACATGCACAGCAACAGCCAGGCAACCGCATGGCTGATGGCGTCGCCCTGGGCCCAGTATTGCGCCAGACTGAATGGATGGCCTGGCGCGGGGTTCATGGCAGTGGTGAAGGCTTATTTCAGCGACAGCACGTCTTGCATGTCGAACAGGCCGGTCGGCTTGTCGGCCAGGAAGCGGGCGGCGCGCAAGGCACCTTGCGCATACGTCGCGCGGCTGCTCGATTTATGGCTGATTTCGATGCGTTCGCCGATACCGGCAAACAGCACGGTATGGTCGCCGACGACATCGCCGCCACGGATGGTGGCAAAACCGATGGTCGACGGATCGCGTTCGCCGGTCACGCCTTCGCGGCCGTAGACGGCGCATTCCTTCAAGTCGCGGCCCAGCGCGCCAGCCACCACTTCGCCCATTTGCAGCGCGGTGCCCGACGGCGCATCGACCTTGTGGCGGTGATGCGCTTCGATGATTTCGATGTCGTAGCCTTCGGACAAGCTCTTGGCGGCCAGCTCCAGCAATTTCAAGGTCACGTTGACGCCGACGCTCATGTTCGGCGCGAACATGATGGCGGTCTTTTCGGCGGCGGCGGCGATCGCCGCCTTGCCGGCCGCGTCGAAACCGGTGGTGCCGATGATCATCTTGATGCCGTGTTCGGCGCAATACGCCAAATGTTGCAGCGTGCCTTCCGGACGGGTGAAGTCGATCAGGTAATCGGCGCCGGCCAGGCCTTTGGCCAGGTCGGATTCGATCAGGACGCCGGCCGGCTTGCCGAGGAAGGCGGCGGCGTCCTGGCCGATGCCAGGCGCGGCGGCGATATCGAGCGCGCCGGCCAGGATCGCGTCCGGCGCATTGTCGACGGATTCAATCAGGATGCGGCCCATGCGCCCGCTGGCGCCGGCGATTGCAATTTTCAATTCACTCATGCTGTTCTCTGCTGATTCTTTTATTTAACGGGTTGCACGGCTGGCTGCGGCGCGGGCTGCGTTGCCGGCTCGGCTGCCGGGGTTGCCGGCGGCGTCACTGGCACGACCGGCGCGGCCGGCACGGTTTCACCCGAGGTGCTTGCCGCTGGCGCAGTCATAGCAGCTGGCGCGGCGGCGGGTGCCGGTGCGGCGGCTGGCTGGTCTTTCTTCTCGATCACTGGCGCCGGACCGGCGATGCGTGCAATGTATTCTTTCTCGGTTGGCAGATTACCGCCCTCGAAACGCGCAACCTTGCCGTCTTTATCGAAGAAAATCACGACCCGGCTAGTGGTCAGCTCGCCATTGCCCTTGGCCAGGCGGAATGGGTAATCCCAGCGGTCGGCGTGGAAAATATCTTGCAGCAATGGCGTGCCCAGGACAAAACGCACCTGGTCGCGTGTCATGCCGGCCTTGATTTGCGCCAGCATTTCTTCGGAAATGAAGTTGCCTTGCTGGATCACAGGACGATATGGCGAGAAAAACCACAGAAATTTCTGCAACTTGGTGACGGTGGTGGTCTGCGCGCCATTTTCAGGCACGACCTCGGGGCCGCCGACGGTGGTGGCGGCCGGTTTTTCGCCCAGCACACTACGCCCCGCGCAGCCGGAGACAGCCAGCACAGCGCACATCACGGCGGCGAGTAGCGGCGCCTTGAATTGGATACGGTGCAAGAAAGACGGCGATAAATCCTGTGTTACGCGCATAAGTGACCTCAATTTGATGAACAGGAGGCTAGGCGCTCCCGGCTAAAACGCTATATGATAAAGCACCTGACCCACATACGAGCAACAAACATGAGTAACAATCCTAGCGACCTCAAGGCCAGCGGCCTGAAAGCCACTCTTCCACGACTGAAAATACTCGATATTTTCCAGAGCAGCCCGGTACGCCACCTGACCGCGGAAGACGTCTACAAAATTCTGTTGGCCGACAACATGGATGTCGGTTTAGCAACAGTGTACCGCGTACTGACACAGTTCGAGCAAGCAGGTTTGCTGAACAGGAATCATTTCGAAACCGGCAAGGCGATTTTCGAACTCAACGAAGGTTCGCACCATGACCACCTGGTCTGCCTCGATTGCGGCCGGGTCGAGGAATTCTTCGATGAAGAGATCGAAGTGCGCCAGCAGCGCGTGGCGGAAGAGCGCGGTTTCAAGATCGCCGAACACGCGTTGGCGATCTATGGCAATTGCACCAAGACCGCCTGCCCGCACAAGCCGGCCTGACTCGGGCCGGCCGGCACCGCAAAGGTGCCGGCCGGCCGCTCTCCGCGTTAAGCCGGTCGCTCTCTGCGTTAATGATGGCTGAGCGCGTTCGATAGGAGTTTGGCGGTGATATCGACAATCGGTATCACGCGCTCGTAGGCCATCCGGGTCGGTCCGATCACGCCCAGCGTGCCGACGATCTTGCCGTTGACGCCATACGGCGCGGTGACCACGCTCATTTCATCCATCGGCACCAGGTTCGATTCGCCGCCGATGAAAATCTGCACCCCGGTCGCCTTGCTCGACACATCCAGCAGCTGCATCAAGCCGGTCTTTTGTTCGAACATGTCGAACATCTGGCGCAGCGACGTCATGTTCGACGACAGGTCGCTGACACTGAGCAAATTGCGTTCGCCGGCGATCACCATGTCGTCGCTATGGTCGGCCATCACTTCGCTGCCCGCTTCCACCGCCACCTGCATCAAACTGCCCATATCGTCGCGCAACTGGCGCAACTCGGCTTGCAGGCGGATGCGCACGTCGTCGAACGACAGGCCGCCGTAATTCTGGTTGATGTAGTTGGCCGACTGTATCAGTTGCGCCGGTGTATAGTCGGCCTCGGTCAGCAGCAAGCGGTTTTGCACGTCGCCGGTCGGACCGACGATCACCAGCAAGATGCGTTTTTCAGACAGGCGCAGAAATTCGATTTGCTGGAACACCGATTCGCGCCGCGGACTCAGCACCACGCCGGCGAATTGCGACAGCGACGACAGCATTTGCGCCGCGTTGGCGATCATCTTTTGCGGCTGCTGCAATTGCTGCAGCCGCATGCGCGACTCGACCGACTGTTCATCGATATGCTGCACCGTCAACAGCGTGTCGACAAAGATGCGGTAGCCGCGCGGGGTCGGAATCCGGCCGGCCGAGGTGTGCGGGCTGGAGACATAACCCAGTTCTTCCAGGTCGGCCATGATGTTGCGGATAGTGGCCGGCGACACATCCAGGCCGGAAATTTTCGACAGCGCGCGCGACCCTACCGGCTGGCCGTCGGCGATATACCGTTCGACCAGGGCTTTCAAGAGTGTTTTGGCTCGGATATCGAGTTGCATAGGTTTATTCTCGCCAGATGCGCGGGTAAAGACTGTTCTGTTTTGCTACTAAAGTAAGCATATTATGCACTTTCAACGCGATGACGGCACATCAATCTTGCAGTTCGACTGCGAGCCACGCGATCAACTCATCGAATGAGGCGCACATCGCATCCGGCACGATGCCCGCCGCCAGATGCGCGTCGCTGCCGGCGCGGTTCATCCAGACCGCCCGCATGCCGGCGTTTTGCGCACCCGCGACATCCAGCCGCAAGTCGTCGCCGACATAAATCGCCTCGTGCGGCGCAACCCCCAGCGCTGCGCAGGCGGCCAGGAAAATCGCCGCATCCGGCTTGGCCCGGCCGAAATCGCACGCCGCCAGCGATACCTTGAAATGGTGGGCCATGCCGATCACTTCAAGGTCGGCAACGCCATTCGATATCGAACCAAGCAACAATTGATCCTTCAAGCGCTGCAGGCCCGGCAACACATCGCCGTAAGGCGTGACGACATTGCGCGCCGCCATGAACAGCGCCATCGCGGCATCCACCTTGGCCACATCTTCACCGGCCAGCGCGAATACTTCCAGCAAGCCGGCGCGGCGCAAAGCGCCCAGGTCGATATGGAAATGCGGCTGTTCCGCCAGCAAGGCCAGCCTGCGCCGGCGCAGTTCACGGATCGAAAACTGTTGCGCCACCCGTGGCGCATGCAATGTCAGCCAATCATGCAACAGCGTTTCCGCCCGTTCGATGACCGGGCCGATCGGCCACAGCGTATCGTCGAGGTCGAACAAGATGGCTTTGGGGCGGACATGGGTCATGGATCTCATCGGGTCAAAAGGAAAGGTGCGGCGAACCTGCATAAAACGTATTGTCGCATTTATCCGAGGCAGCGCATAAAAGCTTCGCCCTTGGGCCACGCCCTTGGGCCGCGCCCATGGTGCCGCCTCTCGCCGTGGCAATAGATAATTTGTTACAGGGAGATACAAGAGGAGATCAATCGCCGAACCAGATAGACTAAAATAGACGCCAATTGTTAATGTATATCAAACTGCGCAAGTGTCGGCGTTGCGCGTCCTTACCTGTTTTTGGAGAATTTATGAAAAGTTTGTATCTGCGCCCGATCGTGGCGGCGGCATGCGCACTGAGCCTGGCGGCATGTGGCGGCGGCAGCGGCAATCTGTATCTGGGTGGCGCCATCACTGGCCTGGCCAAGACCGGCTTGATCTTGTCCAACGGCGCGTCAACGGTCACGGTCTCCTCCGGCGCCACCACCTTTGTGTTCAACGACCTGATCGGCAGCGACGCCACCTACAACGTGCAGGTCCAGCAACAGCCGACCGGCGCGAAATGCACCGTCACCAATGGCCAAGGCAAGGCCAACAATTTCAATGTCAATACGGTGATCGTCAGTTGCCTGACCGACCAGTACACCCTGGGCGGCACCATTACCGGCTTGACCACCAACGGTTTGATCCTGGTCAATGGCGCAGATGCCACCAGCCCGCCGGCCAACGCCACCAACTTCACTTTCGGCGGCACTGTCGGCGACGGCTCCGCGTACACCGTCACCGTGCTGCACCAGCCTGACGGCCAGACTTGCTCGATCGCCAATGGCGTGGGCCGCCTGGGCTCGGCCAACGTCAACAACCTGCAAGTAAGTTGCACCACCCCATAATATCAGCGGCTTGTCGCGGCGCCCCGGCGGCGCCGGCGGTACTTGTTTCCTTACCGCTTGCTCCCTTACATTTTTATATCTGGAGAAATACATGAAATTATCCTGCCTGCGCCCCCTGGTGGCGCTGCTGATCAGCGTGGCGCTGAGCGCTTGCGGCGGTAAAGCATCGTTCAGCGTCAACGGTACGATCCGCAATTTGAACAATCCCGGCCTGGTGATGGCCAACAATGGCGACACGGTATCGCTGCCGGTCGGCGCCACCTCGTTCACCTTCCCGAAAAGCATAGACTATGGCACGGAATACAATATTGTCGTACAGACCCAGCCACAGCACATGACCTGCGGCGTGGATCTGAACAGCGTCACCCCGCCGCCCTCCCCCGCGTCGGGTTCGGCCGGCCAATTCCCATCGATTCTGGTTCCCTTTATCTGCGTGCAAAACAGCTATGCGCTGGGCGGCACCATCACCGGCCTGACCGTGGCCGGCCTGGAACTGGGCAATGGCAGTAATACCACCACCGTCTTGCCGGCGGCGGCCGCGACTACCTTCACGTTCGCCGACAAGGTACCGTTTGGCACGTTCTACAGCGTCGGCGTGGTGACCCAGCCACCAGGCCTGACGTGCAGCGTCACCAACGGCACCGGCACCATGGGTGAAGCGGCAGTCACCAACGTCGGCGTCGCCTGCGTGCCAAAATGATCAATCACCTCCGGCGCACGGCGCCGGAATGGATCAGACAGGCAAGATATCACCATGCCTTATATTTGGTATGTGAAAGATAAATTGGTGTTATATGCGGCAACGCAGCATAATGCATCTGTCTCCTCCAACTCTTCCAAGAATTGGATTTAGCCCGCTTTCACCAGCGGGCTTTTTTTTGCCTGTTTTAAAGCTTCTTGCCGGACGACTGGTCTATCACTGGATGAAACAGTTGCACGATGCTGGAAAAGTCCAGCTGGCCATGGCCGTTTTGCTGGTGCATCTGGAACAGTTGCCGCGTCAAACCGCCCAGCGGCGTCGCCGCATGGGCCGACAACGCCGATTGCTGGGCCAGGCCCAGATCTTTCAACATCAGCGCGGTGCCGAAACCGCCGCTGTAATTGCGCGACGCGGGCGCCGTCTCCATCACGCCCGGCCACGGGTTATACACTTCCAGCGTCCAGTTGCGGCCGGAACTCTTGGCCATGATGTCGGACAGCACTTTCGGATCCAGGCCATGGGCCACGCCCAGGTTCAGCGCTTCCGCGGTGCCCGCCATCAAGATACCCAGCAACATGTTGTTGCAAATCTTGGCCACCTGGCCGGCGCCGGCGCCGCCCGCATGGAAAATATTCTTGCCCATTTTTTCCAGCAGCGGCCGCGCGCGCTCCAGCGCCTCCGCTGCGCCGCCGACGATAAACGTCAAGGTGCCGGCCGCCGCGCCGGCGGTGCCGCCGGACACGGGCGCATCGAGCATCGCGAAACCGCGCGCCTGCGCCGCGTCGGATACTTGCCGCGCGACATCTGCGGCGATGGTGCTGCAATCGATCAGCAAGGCCCCGGGCGCCGCCGTATCGAGCACACCGCCAGCCGCCAGATACAAGTCTTGCACGTGCTGATTGGCTGGCAACATGGTGATCACGGCATCGGCCTGGCGCACCGCGTCGGCGGCCGACCCCGCCGCCGTGGCGCCCGCCTGCGCCAGCGCGGCCACGGCGGCCGGCGCCAGGTCGAATACGCTGACCTTGAAACCGGCGGCCAGCAAATTGCGCGCCATCGGCGCACCCATATTGCCCAAGCCTATGAAGGCGATGTTTTGCATCTCTTTTCTCCGTTGTGATTGGATTAATTTACCCAGGGCGCCTGGAAATACTCGTCGAGATACTCCTGGCTCACTTCCGCCAACGTCGCCGGCAACCAGCACGGCCGGTTATCCTTATCGATCAGCAAGGCACGCACGCCTTCGGCAAAATCCGGATGTGCACAACATTGCACCGCAACAATCAATTCCAACTGGAACACTTCAGCCAGGCTCATGTGACGGGTACGGCGGCGCATTTCCCATACCAGCGCGGCCGATACGGGAGCGCCGCCGGCCAGCGACCTGGCCGCTGTTTGCAGCCATGGCGACGGCCCGTCATACGCACTGATCGCGGCGTGCACGTCGGCCAAGGAACGCGACACCGTCATCGCCTGGATCGCCTCGAAGTTGGCCGCCACTTCGGAGGCCGGCATCATCGCCGGCGGTGCGCTGAAACCGCGCAGCAAGCGGTCCAGCGCGACATGGTTAACCGCCGCATCGGCATGCCACTGGGTCAGCGCCAGCGCATCGAGCAGCATGGAGCGGTCCGACTGTTGCAGGAAATAATCGCCCAAGCCGCTGAACAGCGCATCGCCGGCATTCATGACGGCGCCGGTCAGGCCGAGGAACAAGCCGCTGCGCCCCGGCATGCGGCCCAGGAACCAGCTGCCGCCGACATCCGGGAACAGGCCGATGCTCATTTCCGGCATCGCGATGCGGGTGCTTTCGGTGACTACCTTGTGGCTGGCGCCGGCCATCAAGCCGAGGCCGCCGCCCATGACGATGCCGCCGCCCCATACCAGCACCGGCTTGGCGTACCCGTGGATGCGCTGGTCGAGCCGGTATTCTTCGCTGAAGAACGCCAGCGCGTCCGGGTTCGGCATAAGGGCCGGATCGGCGACGATGGCGTTGCGCAAGCTGCGCACGTCGCCGCCGGCGCAAAACGCCTTGTCTGTGCTCGATTGCAAGACCACGCAGGCGATGGCCGTATCGTCGGCCCACTTGAGCAGCGCGCCATCGATGGCGCGTATCATGTCCAGCGTCAGCGCATGCAGCGACTTGGGCGCGTCGAGCGTGATCAGACCCAGCTTCATGCCGCCGGGACAATCGCGCTGTTCGATGCGCACCGTCAGATTGTTGTCGCCGGTATCAGCCATTGGACCACTCCGCCTGGCGTTTGTCCAGGAAAGCCGACACGCCTTCTTTTTGATCCTGGGTATCGAACAGGCCGACGAACAATTCACGCTCCAGCGGCAGCGATTGCGCCAAGGGATTGCTGCGCGCCCCCTGGATCAGCGTCTTGCAGGCTGTCACGCTGCCCGGGCTTTGGCGCGCCACCCTGGCCGCCAATGCCAGCGCCTTGGCCAAGCCCTGCCCTGCCGGCACGACTTCCTCGACCAGGCCGATAGTCAGCGCCTGCGCCGCGCCGACCCGCTCGCCGCACAAGATCATGCGCTTGGCCCAGCCTTCGCCGACCAGCCACGGCAAATTCTGCGTGCCGCCGGCGCAGGGCAGCAAGCCGACCGATGCTTCCGGCAAGGCCATCTGCGCATGCTCTTCGGCAATCCGGATATCGCAAGCCAGCGCGCATTCCAGTCCGCCCCCCATCGCATACCCGTTGATGGCGGCGATGCTGACGCCACGGAAGGCCGACAACGCCTCAAACGCGCGGCCAAAGGTCTGCGCCATCTCGGCCGCCGTGCCCTTGTCGCCGTCGGCAAACAGGTTCAAGTCGGCGCCGGCCGAGAAAAACTTGGGACCGTCGCCGGTGATGACCAGCGCATAGATTGCCGGGTCGGCATTCAAGTCGGCCACCAGCCCGGCCAGCGAGGCCAGGCTGGCCAGCGTCCAGGTATGGGCCGGCGGATTGTTCAGCGTGACGATGGCGGTATGCTCGCGCCGTTCCAGGATTAAATTGGTATAGGTTTTAGTCATCGTAAGGTCTCGGTGGCGCCGTCCTTCAAGATCGCCCGGGCGATAATCAGGCGCATGATTTCATTGGTCCCTTCCAGGATTTGATGGACCCGGTTGTCGCGCACATGGCGTTCCAATGGGTACTCGCGTATATAACCATATCCGCCATGCAATTGCAGCGCCTCATTCGCGACCATGAAGCCGGCGTCGGTGGCGAAGCGCTTGGCCATCGCGCAATAGGCGCTGGCGTCCGGGCTGCCGCTATCGAGTTTCCAGGCCGCCAGGCGCACCATCTGGCGCGCCGCGACCAGTTCGGTCAGCATGTCGGCCAGCTTGAATTGCAGCGCCTGGAATTGCGCCAGTTCGCGGCCGAACTGGGTGCGTTCCTTCATATAAGCCTGGGCCCGTTCCAGCGCCGCCTGGGCGGTGCCGACCGAACAGCTGGCGATATTGATGCGCCCGCCATCCAGTCCTTTCATCGCGATCGCAAAACCCTCGCCCTCGGCGCCCAGCAAGTTGATGGCGGGCACCCGGACCTGGTCGAAATTGATGGTGCGGGTAGGCTGGCTATTCCAGCCCATCTTTTCTTCTTTCTTGCCATACGCGATGCCCGGCAAATCGGCCGGCACGGCAAACGCTGAAATGCCGCCGGCGCCGTCCGCGCCGGTGCGCGCCATGACGATCAGCAAGTCGGTCTGGCCGGCGCCTGAAATAAAGGCCTTGGCGCCGTCGAGCACATAATGGTCGCCGTCTTTTTTCGCCCTGGTGCGCAGCGAAGCCGCGTCGGAACCGGCATGCGGTTCTGTCAGGCAATAACTGCCCAGCTTTTGTCCGCTGGCCAGCAACGGCACCCACGCGTCGCAGAGCGCTTGATTGCCCCAGCGCGACAACATCCACGTCACCATATTGTGGATCGTGATATAGGCCGTGGTCGAGGTGCAGCCGGCGGCCAGCTCCTCGAACACGATGGCCGCGTCCAGCCGCGACAAGCCGAGGCCGCCCCAGCGCTGCGGCGTGTACAAGCCGCAAAAGCCCATCTCGCCAGCCCTGGCGATGGTGTCGCGCGGGAAGATGGACGCGGCGTCCCACTGCGCCGCGTGCGGCGCCAGTTCGCCGGCGGCAAAGTCGCGCGCGGCTTGCTGGAATGCGCGCTGCTCGTCAGTCAATGCAAAATCCATGATGTTCTCCAGCCGTTTGTTTCAAGCCGCTTACTTGAGGCTGATGGTGGTATTGACCTTGCCGACCGACGCGCTGTCGGCGAACCAGCGCTGGGTGACCGTTTGCGTCTGCGTGTAAAACAGCACCACTTGCTTGCCGTACGGCCCCAGGTCGCCCAGCTTGGAGCCGCGTGAACCGGTAAAGCTGAACAGCGGCACCGGCACCGGGATCGGCACGTTGATGCCAACCTGGCCGACGTCGATTTCTTCCTGGAAGTAACGCGCCGCCGCGCCGCTCTGTGTGAACAGCGCCGTGCCATTGCCGTTCGGATTGGCGTTGACGAGGGCGATCGCTTGATCCAGCGTATCGACCTCGACCACGATCAAGACCGGGCCAAAGATTTCCTGGTCATACACGGCCATGCCGGGCTTGACGCCGGACAAGATGGTCGGACCGACGAAGTTACCGTCAGGATAGCCTTCAACCTTGACGCCGCGGCCATCCAGCGTCAGCACGGCGCCCTGTTCGACGCCCTTGGCGATCAAGCCGCACACGCGCTCCTTGGCGGCGCAGGAAATCAGCGGGCCGAGATCGGGATTATCCTTGCCGGCGCCGACTTTCAAGGTCTGCGCCTTGGCGCTCAATTCCGCCAGCCAGTCGCGCGCCTCGCCGACCAGCACCGCCACCGACGCCGCCATGCAGCGCTGGCCGGCCGCGCCGAAACCGGCGCCGAGCAACTGGTTCAGGGTTTGTTCCTTGTTTGCATCCGGCAACACCACCGCATGGTTCTTGGCGCCCATCATGCATTGCGCCCGCTTGCCGTTCAGGCTGGCGCGCTGGTAGACATGGGTGCCGACCTTGCTGGAGCCGACAAAGGAAATCGCCTTGATGTCGGGATGGTCGCACAGCGCGTTGACCACGTCTTCGCCGCCATGCACCAGGTTCAGCACGCCGGCTGGAATGCCGGCCTGCAAGGCCAGCCGCACCAGTTTTTCGGTCACCAGCGGATCTTGCTCGGACGGTTTCAACACAAAGGTATTGCCGCAAGCAATCGCCATCGGGAACATCCACAGCGGTATCATGGCCGGGAAATTGAAGGGCGTAATGCCGGCGCACACGCCCAGCGGCTGCATCACGCTATAGGTATCGACGCCGCCGGCGACGTTTTGCGCGAACTCGCCCATTTGCAGCGTGCCGATATTGGCGGCGTGCTCGACCACTTCCAGGCCGCGGAACAGGTCGCCCTCGGCGTCCAGCAAGGTCTTGCCCTGCTCGGCGGTCAGCGTCGCGGCCAGCTCGGCCATGTTGTCGCGTATCAATTGCTGCAATTTCAGGAAAATCCGGGCGCGCGTGCCGATCGGCGTCTTGCGCCACGTCTTGAAGGCGCCGTGCGCGGCGGCGACCGCGGCCGCCACTTCGTCGCTGGTGGCGAACGGCACCCGCGCCAGCACTTCCTGGGTGGCCGGGTTGACCACGTCGCGCCATATCTTGCTGTTCGATTCGACCCACTCGCCATTGATCAATAACGGTACGGTCGGGATGGCGCGGCTATTCTGGGCTGTCATGTTTTCTGTCTCCGGTGGATGCTGCGTAACTATCGATACGGTTCTTTCGCATTATTCGCACAAAGAGCAACACAGTAAAGACGTGAAAATGCGAGATAATGCGAAGCACAGCTTGTTAATCTGCGAATTTTGTAAATTCGCAAGCCGCTGTTTTCGATCATCAGGAGATTAATCATGGCCAAGGTATTCATGGGCGTGCGCTTGCAACGCCTGCGCGAAGAGCGCCGCATGACGCAAGTGGCGCTGGCCAAGGCGCTCGATATTTCGCCCAGCTATCTGAACCAGATGGAGCGCAACCAGCGCCCGCTGACGGTGCCGATCCTGCTGCGCATCGGCAGCGTGCTCGGCGTCGATCCGCAGATTTTTTCGGAACACGACAGCGCCGGCCTGGTCGCCGACGTGCGCGACGTGTTCGGCGAATTGCCGGACGCCGAACCGACCTCGATGGCTGAATTGAAAATGCTGGTGGAAAACATGCCGTCGCTGGCCCGTTCTATCCTGCTGCTGCACCGGCGCTACCGGGCCATGGCGGAACGCGCCGACACGCTGGCCGCGCGGCTCGACGACGGCGGCCGCGGGACCGACTGGATGACGCCGTCGACCGATGAAGAAGTGCGCGAATACCTGAACCGCCGGCAAAACTATATCGACCAGCTGGACCAGGCCGCCGAACAGGTGGCGCAAGCGTGCGACGGCGCCGAAGCCTTGCAGCTGCGGCTGGCCACGGTGCATGGCGTGACGGTGCAAAACACCGACAGCGATGCCGGCATGACCCGCAAGCACCGCTACCACGCCGCGCAAAAAATCCTGTGGCTGCCCGATACGCTGACGGCCGGCCAGCGCGCGTTCCAGATGGCGGCTCTGATCAGCCTGCTTGAGCAAGCCGCGCTGATCGATGCGCTGGTGCAAGCCGCGAACCTGTCCGGCGACGCGGCGCGCGGCAGCGCCCGGCTGGCGTTCTCCAATTATTTCGCCGGCGCGCTGCTGATGCCCTACCAGCGCTTCTTGCAGGCGGCGGAAAACTGCGCCTACGATATCGAACGGCTGGCGCACCAGTTCGGCGTCGGTTTCGAAGCGGTGTGCCACCGCCTCAGCACCATGCAGCGCCCCGGCGCCGCCGGCTTGCCGTTCTTTTTCGTGCGGGTCGACCGGGCCGGCAATGTATCGAAGCGACAGTCGGCCACCGACTTCCATTTTTCGCGGGTCGGCGGCACGTGTCCGCTGTGGATCGTGTATGAAGCGTTCAACCACCCGACCAGGGTGCTGACGCAGGTGGCGCGCATGCCGGACGGCTGCACCTATTTATGGGTCGCGCGCCAGGTCAGCACCGCCCCGGCCGGATTCCGGGCGCCCGGCAAGACCTTCGCGGTGGCGCTCGGCTGCGACATTTCGCAGGCGCACCGGCTGGTGTATTCCAAGGGCCTCGACCTGCAAGACCCGTCCGCCGCGACGCCGATCGGCACCGGCTGCAAGGTGTGCGAACGGCCGGCCTGCCCGCAGCGGGCGTTCCCGTCGCTGCTGCTGCTCGGCGAACAAGCTCAATCCTAGAGCCTATCCCGGTAGTGAGCGTCTTGTTCTGGCCGCGCATCGGGAGCGCGGACCAGGCGTGAGGAGCAAGCGTGGTCCGCCACGCGACGACGATCAACGCAGTCCCCGCTGCTGAGGGGCGCCAGCAGGGGACGTATTCATCTACTGGGATAGGCTCTTAGTCGGCGACCTGGCTGCGCAGCGCATCGAAGCGGCTGCTGAAATCGGCGCGCCAGTCGCGCCGGGTGCTGTCGTCGATCCATGCGCCATCGAGGCCGTTCAGCATGAAGCCGCGCATGTCGTCCAGGCCGAAACCGAATTGCCGCATCATCATCCAGGCGCCGGTCGGCGTCACATGATGCAGCGTCGGGTCGTCGGTATTCGGGTGCAGCTTCAAGCCCAGCTTCGCCATCGCCCGGATCGGATGGTCGAGCGCCCAGCGCTCCGGCGCCAGCATGCGCAAATAATAGGAATTGGTCGGCACCACCGTGAACACCAGCCCGCGTTCGACGCAGCGCCGGGCCAGCTCGGGGCGGTCGACGATGGTGTAGCCGTGGTCGACCCGGTCCACTTGCAGCAAGTCGATGGCGGTCTGCACATTATTCCACGGCATGCCGAATTCGCCGGCGTGCGCGGTGCATTTGAAACCGGCGGCGCGCGCGCTGCGGTAGGCTTCGGCGAACAATTCCGGCGGCCGCTCGTTTTCGCGGTAATCGATGCCGATGCCGATCACTTCCGGCGCGCGGTGCGCCTTCATCCATTCGACCACCTGCACCGCCTCTTCCGGGCTGGCTTCGCGGTCGATGCTGGGGATCAGCCGGCCAATGACGCCGAAGTCGCGCTGCGCATCGCGGATCGCCGCGACGATGGCGTCCTGCGCCGCGTTGTAGCCGATGCCGGACACGCGCACGGTACCGGTCGGGTTCCAGAAAAACTCGGCATACAGCACGCCGTGGCTGTGCACGTCCTGCAGGTATTCATAGGCGATGCGGTGCAGGTCGTCCGGCGCCACGATCAGGTGCGCGTCGAGCGCGCGCAACACCCGCAGCACGCCGACCGGCTTGTCGCCGCGGGTATAAAAAGCGTCGATCTCGGCCGGCGTGACGATATCGCCGGTCTTGGCCGCCAAGTCCCGGAAGGTCGTCTGTCGCACCGTGCCGAATAAATGGCAATGCAATTCCAGCTTGGGCATGGCGCGCAAGAACTGTTCAACGCTTAACGGTGTGGCGACGGGGACGGCTAGGGTGCTCATGAAACTCGCTTGGTGAGTGCTTCGTTAGTCAGTGGATCAAGTAAATGGCTCAAGCCAGGATGCCGCTCAGGCGGCGCATCAGCAAGGCGATCGCGGCCGGCCCGTCGGCGATATCGGCCACCTGGGTGTTGATGACGGCGCGCTTCGGCACGCGGAATTCGCATACCGTCATGCCGCGCGTCAGCGTGCCGTTCAATTCGATCGCCACATGCGCCGGGCGGAACTGGAACAATTCCGGCGCTTCCAGGTACAGCGCCACCACCGGGTCGTACATCGGCATCGGCACCGAACCGTCGCTGCTGCGGATGCGCACATACGCTTCCAGGTAGCCGGCCAGCAGCAGCGCGCGCGGCGTGCCCAGCGCGCGCAGCTGCCCGACATGGGCGCCGGTGACCAGCAGCTGGCGGCACAGGTTCAGGCCGAACATGCGCATCGGTATGCCGGCGCGGAACACCTGGTCGGCCGCTTCCGGATCGGCGTAGATATTGAACTCGGCCGCCGCGGTGTGGTTGCCCTGGTCGCTGGAGCCGCCCATCATGACGATTTCGACGATCTTGCCGGCGATGTCGGGCGCGCGCGCCAGCGCGGTGGCCAGGTTGGTCATCGGCGCGATCGCCAGCAAGGTGATCTGGCCCGGATGGCTGCGCACCGCGTCGATCAGCGCATCGACCGCGTGGCGGCCCTCGTCGATCGCGGCGGCCGGCGGCAGCGTCGCGCCGGTGGTCGGCATGCCGCTGTCGCCGAGGATGCATTGCGCGGTCTCGATCGCGCCGCTGAGCGGCTGGTCGCAGCCGGCATAGATCGGCACCGTCAGCAAGTCATTCGCCTTGATGCGTCCGGCATTGTCGTACGTGATGGCCAGCGGCGCATTGCCGGCCACCACGCTGACGCCCAGCCACTCGATGTCGCGGTTGGAGCCCAGCAGCAGCATGGTCAGCCAATCGTCGAAACCGGGATCGGTGTCCAGCCATATTTTTTTCAGCGTCTTGCCCATGGAATTCTCCTGTCGGATGGTGTGGCGCCGGTTCAGGCGGTCAAACACAAGGCGCCGCTGGCCGGCAGCGCGAACATCACTTCGGTGCCTTCCGGCCAGGCCGGGCCGCCGGCGGCGGAAATGCCCTTGACGGTGCCGATCGCGGTTTGCAGCAGGTATTCGACGGTGTCGCCGAGGAAGCCGCGCGCCGCCACCACGCCGGTGTACTGGCCGGCCGGATCGCCCAGCCCGCACACCAGCACCCGGTCCGGACGCCAGCCCAGCACCTTGGTGCCAGGCAGCACCGGGGCGCTGTAGGGCAGGCTGCTGCCGTCGTGGTGCAGCGCGCCGTCGCGGTAGTCGAACAGGTTTTCAAAGCCCATGAAGTTGGCCACAAAACGGCTGGCCGGCGTATTGAACACAGCTTCGGGCACGGCCAGCTGTTCGATGCGGCCGCCATTCATGACGACGATGCGGTCGGACAGCGCCAGCGCTTCTTCCTGGTCGTGCGTCACGTACAGCATGGTGATGCCCAGCTCGCGCTGGATGCGGCGCAATTCGGCGCGCATCTGCACCCGCAGCTTGGCGTCCAGGTTCGACAGCGGCTCGTCGAGCAGCAGTAAGTCAGGCTCGACCACGATGGCGCGCGCCAGCGCCACGCGCTGCTGCTGGCCGCCCGACATCTGGGCCGGCAAGCGGGTTTCAAAGCCGCTCAGGCCGACCGCCGCGATGACCGCCTCGACCTTGCCGCGCAGGATTTGCTGCGGCACCTTGCGCAGGCGCAGGCCGAAGGCGACGTTGTCGAACACATTCAAATGGGGAAACAGCGCGTACGACTGGAACACCATGCCGATATTGCGCTTGTTCGGCGCCAGCTTGCCGATCTCGCGGCCGTCCAGCACGATGCGGCCCGATTGCATCGGCATCAGGCCGGCGATCGCGCGCATGGTGGTGGTCTTGCCGCAGCCGCTGGGGCCGAGCAGCGAAATCAGCTCGCCTTTCTCGACGTTCAGGTCGAGGTCTTTGACGGAGGTGGTGTTCTTGGCGTAACCGAGGGTCAGCTTATGCAGTTCCAGATAACTCATGGTGTCCTTACATGTATTTTGAAATGCCCAGCACCTTCTCGGTCACCATCACGAAAGCCATGGTGAACAAGACCAGCAAGGTGGAGATGGCGGCGATCGACGGGTCGAAGCTGTTTTCCATATGGCCCAGCATTTCGATCGGCAAAGTCGTGATGCCGGGGCCGGTCAGGAACAGCGACACCGGCACCTGGTTGAACGAGGTGACGAAGGCGAGGAAAAAGGCCGCGATGACGGCGTTGCGGATATTCGGCAGCACGATCATGAAGAAGGTGCGCGGACGCGACGCGCCCAGCGTGATGGCGGCGTCCTCGATATCGACCCGCAGGTTGACCAGGCTGGCGTACACCACCCGCACCGCATACGGGATCAGCAGCGCGGTATGCCCGATCAGCAGGCCCAGGTAGACCGGCGCGTTAATCGTCAGCACCAGGTGATTCAGCAAGCCGAGGCCGACCAGGATCGCCGGGATGATCAGCGGCGACGTCAAGACCTGGCGGATCACGCCGATGCCGGGCGGCGGCATGCGCGAAAAGGCATACGCGACCGGGATCCCCAGGGCCAGCGCGGCGACGGTGGCGATCAGGCCGATTTCCAGGCTGGTCTGGAACGCGCGGCGGAATTCCGGCGCGGCCCACACTTCGGCAATCCAGCGCAGCGAATACGACGGCGGCGGGAAGGCCAGCGTCTCGCCGCCGCTGAAACCGGCCAGCACGACGATGGCGAACGGCCCCAGCAAGAACAGGAACACCAGCCATAGCATCAGGCGCGACAACAGACTTTGTTTCATACGGAACTCCGGCTAGACGAAATGCGTTTCAAGGCGGCGTTGACCAGCAGCGTCATGGCGACCAGGATCACCGCGATCACGTTGGCCGCGCCGAAATCGCTTTCCACGCTGACTTTTTGATACAACAGGGTTTCCAGCATCAGCACCTTGGTGCCGCCCAGCAGCGCCGGCGTGACATAGGCGGTGACGCAGCCGGTAAATACCAGCGTGCCGCCGACCACCAGGCCCTCCTGGGTCAGCGGCAAGGTGACTTTGCAAAATACCTGCCACGGGCTGGCGCCCAGCGTGGCGGCTGCCGGGCCGACGTCGCGCGGCAGGTTTTCCAGCGCGCCGGCCAGCGACATCAGCATCAGCGGCAGCAGCAATTGCAGCAAGCCGACGAAGACCGCGAATTCGGTGAACAGGATGCGCAGCGGCTCGTCGGTGAAACCCATGCCGACCAGCGCCGCGTTGACGGCACCGTTACGGCCCAGCAGCACGATCCATGCGTAGGTGCGCGCGATCGGCGACACCATCAGCGGCAGGATCATCATGCCGACCACCAGCCCGCGCCAGCGCGGCGACACCTTGGCGATCGCCTGCGCGGCCGGATAGCCGAGCAGCACCGAGGCCAGCGTGACCAGCGCGGCGATGCGCAGCGTGCGCCAGAAAATGGTGCGGTTATAGTCTTGTGAAAAGAACGCGATAAACCGGTCCAGCCCCCATTGCAGGCCGCCGTCGCCGACGCGGAACGCCTCGGCCAGCAAGGCCAGCACCGGCAGCAAAAAACAGACCACGACAAAAATCAGCGCGGGCAGCACCAGCAGCATGCCGGCGCGCTTTTTTTGATCAACAAACATGCCACTCCCTTCAACCATGCAAAAAAATCCGCCACCCTGAGCGCCTGACAAGACGCTCAGGGCAAGGCAATGCAACGCCGCCATGGACGTCTTGCCGGGCGCTCTACTGGCTCATGGCCTTGTTCCATTGCGCGATCCAGGCGGAACGCTGCTGCAGGATCAATTCCGGCTTGACGAATTTGAGCGACTTGATCTGGTCCGCGCCGTAGGTATTGAATTCCGCGGCGGCCGGCGACAAACGCACTTCCTTGTTGACCGGCGAATCGACCAGGTTGGTCGCCAGCGCGGTTTGCACGTCCTTCGACAGCCAGAAGTCCATCAACTGGTAAGCCAGGTCGGCATTCTTCGATTTGGCGACGATGCCCATCACGTTCATGCCCGCGGCCTGGCCTTCGGCCGGTACGCTCCAGCGCAGCGGCAAGCCGGTCTTCATCATTTGCGACCAGGTGAAACGCGCCACCGGCGCGGCCCAGATTTCATCCTGGGCGAACAGCGCGGCCAGCTGGGCGCTGTTTTTCGAGAAGGTCACCACGTTCGGCTTGATGGCGACGATTTTCTGGAAACCGGTGGCGTAGTCCGGCGTCTTGCCGCCCCAGGCCAGGTCGGCCATGTGCAGCATCAGCGGCCCCTGGGTGGTGCTGACGTCGGGGAAGGCGACGCGGCCCTTCAAGTCGGCGCGCCACAGGTCTTTCCACGACGCCAGCGGCGCGGTCTTGTCGGTGCGGTACACCAGGCCGACCGAATACAGCGTGTAGCCGACCGCCAGGTTGCCGCCGATCGGATTTTTCGCGACATCGTACAACTGGCTGTAGTTTTTCAGCTTCGAATAATCGAGCGGCTGGACCAGGTTTTTCCTGGCCGCTTCCAGCATGCCCGAATCGGACAGCAGCACCAGGTCGATCACCGGGTTATTGCGGTTCATGTCCAGCTTGGCGATACGGTCGGCGTTATTGCCGGTCTCGACCTTGATTTCGCAGCCGCACTTTTCCTTGAATGGCTGGTAGACATATTTCATGAACAGGGGCTGGGCGATCGGATACGCCGAAATGACCAGTTCGCGTTTTTCCGCGTGGGCGGCGCCGGCCAACATGCCGAGACCTAGGCTCATCGCTAATAACGTTTTTTTCAAGATGCTTCCTTTGATGTGGGGGATCAGTGCTACCACGGAAATTATAGGCGCTTAGAAATAGTGCCGCATGCCGACGATGACCACGCTCTGTGTCTTCCCTTGCGACGCGCCAAAACCGAATACGCGGGCGAAAGTCGCATCGCCGGCGGCTTTCTGATAACTCCACGTGACGGCCACGTCAGTGCGCTTGGACAGGAAATAATCGGCCTGGAAATTGACCTGGTGCCATTTCGGCTCCTTGTTGATCACATCGTATTTGCCGGTGGTAAAGAAGTAGGACGCGCCCAGGTTCAGCGCTTCGGTGATGCGGTGGTTGACGTTCAGGTCGATGTTTTGCAGCGTCAGGTTGCTTTGGTCCAGATAGTGATAGCGGACATTGGTATACAACATGCCGAACTTGGTACGGCCGACATTGTAAAAACCGCCGGTGCCGGCGATGGCCTGGTCGCGCACGCCGGCGCCGCCTTTCAGCGCGCTCTTGTCGAAAATCAGCAATGAACTGGCGTAATCGTTGCCGATCGCGCCATTCGGCGCAGCCGGGTTGTTCGGATATTCGAGTTTGGAATACGCCAGCGCCCAGCTGAACGCATCGACCTTGTAGCCGGCGCCCAAGCTGTAGACGCGGTTGCGGACGTCGTTCTCGGCGTTTTCGCTGAAGCCGTACAGGCCGGTGAAGGAAAAGTTTTTCAGGTTCGGGCTGACATATTTGACGGCGTTCTGTACCCGCAGATTGTTGTAGCCATTGTCGTTGTCGCCGATGTGCACGCCGTTACTGGCGATCACCACCGGACCCAGGTAATCCTTGACCGCTTCATATTGGCGGCCCAGCGTCAGCGTCCCCTTGTCGTTGCTGCTGAGGCCGACCAGCGACTGGCGGCCGAACAGGCGGCCGCTTTGCGAGGCGGTGCCGGTCATCACGTTGAAACCGTTTTCCAGGACGAAGATCGCCTTGTTGCCGTCGCCCAGGTCTTCCTGGCCGCGAAAGCCGATGCGCGGATTCTGGTTGGTGCCGCTCAGGGCGTGCGTCAGCGCATGGCCGTTTTCATCCGAGGTGTAGCCGATACCGGCCGACAACAGGCCGTAGACTTGCACATTGCTTTGCGCCATCGCGGCGCCCGAGCTTTGCAGCGCCAGCAAGCCCCCCACTACCATCGTTCCAGTCATCAACTTGTTCATCGCCGCCCCGTCCAAAATTAAAATAGATTGATTAATCCGCTTGTCTTTATCTGATGACCGGCATACGGCCGAGGATGTCGGCGCCGCGTTCATCGCTGGTCAACAACTGTTAATTGCATGACAAGCTGAGATGGGCTCAGAATATGGTAAATTGCGGGATAACAAAATTTGTTTATTTTTATAAATCCATTACTTTTTTTAATAAACAAAACATGCACGAGCTCACCAAAAAAATCTCCCTGCGCCATTTACAAGCATTTGTCACACTTTCCCGGGTGAATAGCTTCAGTAAGGCTGCACAAGAATTGTGCGTGACCCAGCCGGCGCTGAGCGCATCGATAAAATTACTGGAAAATCAACTTGGTAATAAGTTGTTTAATCGCACAACGCACCAACTGGAGTTGACACGCGAAGGAAAACTTGCCCTCGACTATGCGACGCATTTGTTGAATACCGCCAGCAACACCTTTGCCGACATCCAGCGCGCCATCGGCAGCGGCCGGCACCGCATCCGGATCGGCGCGATTCCGTCGGCGATGGCGCTGACCGCGACCGCCGTGGCGCGCTACAGCGAGCTGCATGGCGACACGGTCGAGATCGTCTTGTCGGACATGCCGAACGACGGCTTGCTGAACGCGCTGTATTCGGGTCAGCTGGATTTTTGCGTCGGCATTGAAGTGCCGGGATCGGTCGCGCTGGAAAGCGTCAGCCTGTTCGAGGATGAACTGGTGCTGGTGACGGCGCGGCTGCACCGGCTGGCGGTGCTGCAGGAGGTGCGCTGGGAACAATTGGCGGGCGAAGAGATCGTCGTCTTTACCAAGGGCAGCATCTGGGAATTCGCATCGAATGCGCTGCACCAGCACGGCTTGAAGCCGTCCAGCCTGTACCACATGCTGCACAGCGAATCGCTGTACGGCGTGGTGCGGGCAGGCATCGCGGTCGGCATCATGCCCAGCCTGTACACCACCTTCTTGCGCGACGGCGAGCTGCACGTGGCGCCGCTGCGCGCGCCGACCTCGAAACGCAAGGTGGCGCTGATGCGGCGTAACGAGGTCAGCCGCAACCAGCATATCGACCATTGTTTTTCAGCGCTGCGCCAGGATTTGAAGCGCGTCAATCAGTGGTACTGAACTACACGGGCTGCAACAGGTTCGCCAGCGCCACGTATTGCTCCAGGCCGACGGTTTCCGGGCGCATGGTCGGATCGATGCCGGCCGCGATAATTTGCTGCTCGGTGAACATGCCTGCCAGGCAATTGCGGATCACCTTGCGGCGTTGCGAAAACGCTTTCAGCACCACCGCCTCCAAGGTTTCCTGGTCGCATGGCAAACGTTCGGCGACCGGAATCATGCGCACGATCGCCGATTCGACTTTCGGCGGCGGATCGAAGGCGGTCGGCGGCACGATGAACAGCAGCGACATGTCATAACGCCATTGCAGCATCACCGACAAACGGCCGTAAGCCTTGCTGCCAGGCTCGGCGACCATGCGTTCGACGACTTCCTTTTGCAACATGAAATGCTGGTCTTGCACCAGCGGCGCAAACGTTGCCAGATGGAAGAGTAGCGGACTGGAAATGTTGTACGGCAAATTGCCGACGATGCGCAGCTTCTTGCCTGCGGCCACCGGGAGTTGCGCAAAATCGAATTTCAGCGCATCGCCGGAATGAATCGTCAGCTTGGCCGGATTGAACGCTTTTTCCAGGCGCACGATCAAGTCGCGGTCCAGCTCCACCACGTGCATCCGGTTCACATGCCGGAGCAATTGTTCGGTCATCGCGCCCAGGCCAGGGCCGATCTCGACCATGCTGTCATCTTGTAGCGGCGCGATGGCGGCGGTAATGTCGTCGAGTACGAAGCGGTCATGCAGGAAGTTCTGGCCGAAGCGTTTGCGGGCAATGTGTTTCATAAGAGGTTCTTCTGGTGTATGCGGTGAAACGCAGGCGGGGTATCAGCCTGCGCGGGTGGCCGGGGCCTGGCTGGCCAGCACCATGTCGAGCGCGGCCCGGATCGCCGCCTCCATGCTGGAACAGTCGGCCAGGCCCAGCCCTTGGGCGGCCAGGTCGAGTGCGGTGCCGTGATCGACCGAGGTGCGTATCAGCGGCAAGCCGAGCGTGACGTTGATGCCGTTGCCGAAGGTGGCGTGCTTCAAGACCGGCAAGCCCTGGTCGTGGTACATGGCCAGCACGCAATCGGCATCGGCCAGGTATTTTGGCTGGAACAGGGTGTCGGCCGGATAGGGGCCGCGCGCATCGATGCCGCGCGCGCGCGCCGCGTCCAGCGCCGGGATGATGACATCGATTTCTTCGCGTCCCAGGTAACCGCCCTCGCCCGCATGCGGGTTCAGGCCGGTGACCAGGATGCGTGGTGCGGCGATGCCGAACTTGGTCTGCAAATCGTGGTGAATGATATCGAGCGTGGTCGCCAGGCTGTTCTGGGTAATCGCGGCCGGCACGTCTTTCAGCGCCAAGTGGGTGGTCGCCAGCGCCACCCGCAGATACGGCGCGCCATAGCCGGGCTGGCCGGCCAGCATCATCACCACCTGTTGCGTGCCGGTTTTTTCGGCCAGGTATTCGGTATGGCCCGAAAAAGCCACGCCGGCATCGTTGATGGTGCTTTTTTGCAATGGCGCGGTGACCATCGCGCTGAACCAGCCAGCCTGGATGCCTTCGATCGCGGCATCCAGCGTGGCCAGCACGGCGCGGCCGTTTTCCTTGTCCAGCAGACCGGGAATCACGTTGGTCGAAGTCGGGATATCGACCACGGCGATGCGCTGCGGGCCGAAATGCGGCAAGCCGCCGTTGCGCACCGCTTGCAGCGACAACGCCGCCAGCCGGATCCCGGGATCGATCAGGCTGGCCGTCAGCGCCAGCAAGGCGGCGTCGCCGAGTAATACGCAATTGACTTCATCGCGCATGGCCCAGGCGGCGCGGATCGAAATTTCCGGACCGATGCCGGCCGGCTCACCGCAGGTGATCGCCACCACCGGGCGCACTGCGGCCCGCATGACCGGATACGACACGCTCGTCATGGCAAATTACTTGCTGTCATCGTTGCGGAATTCGACGTAGGCGCGGTCGCGCACCTGGCGCGCCCAGTCTTCGGTCGCGTCTTCCAGCTTGCGGTCGCGGATCGCATTGCGCGCCGCATTACGCTGTTTCTCTTTCGATACATCATCGCTCTTGCGTTCCAGCACCTGGATCAGGTGGAAACCGAAACTGCTTTCGATCGGTTCGCTGACTTCGCCCGGTTTCAGCGCATTCATCGCCGCCTCGAATTCCGGCACGGTATCGCCCGGATACAGCCAGCCCAGGTCGCCGCCCTTGCTGGCGCTGCCGTCGTTGCTGAACAGCCGCGCCAATTCCTCAAAGGTGGCGGCCTTGTGATCGAGGCGCTCTTTCAAGTCGACCAGCTTGCGCTTGGCGTCATACGCCGTCATGGTCGGCGTGACCTTGATCAGGATGTGGCGCGCATGGGTTTGCTGCACGGCGGCGGCGGCCTGGGCGTCGGCCGCGGTGCGCCGATCGACCAGTTTCAGGATATGGAAACCGGTGGTGCTTTTGATAATCGGCGTGACCTGGCCCGGCTTCAGCTTGCCCAGCGCTTCGGCGAACAGCGGCGGCAGGCGGTCGCTATTGCGCCAGCCGATTTCGCCGCCCTTCAGTGCGTCGCCGGCATCGGAATAGGTGCCGGCCATCTTGGCGAAGTCGGCGCCGGTGCGCAATTGGCGCATCACTTCTTCGGCGCGCGCGCGGCGCGCGGCGATTTGCTCGGGCGTCGAGTTTTCCGGGATGCGCACCATGATTTGCGACAGGTTCATTTCCACCTGTTCGCTGGCGGCGGCTTTTTCAGCGGCCAGGAAATCGTCCACTTCGGCGTCGGAAATCTGGATCTTGGCGTCGACTTCATGCTCGCGCAGGCGCTGCATGATGATTTCGTTACGAATTTCTTCACGGAAAGCAGCAAAGGTCGTGCCTTCTTTTTCCATCTGGTTACGCAAATCCTGCACCGTCAGTTTTTGCTGTTCAGCAATACGGCCAATCGCGCGGTCCAGCGTCTGGTCATCGACGCGCACGCCCATTTCCTTGGCCAGTTGCATTTGCGCCATTTCGACGATCATGCGTTCCAGCAATTGACGCTTCAGGTCCGCCATTTCCGGCAACGGCACGTTTTTCTCCTTCATGCGCTGCTGCACGGTTTTGACGCGGGTATCCAGCTCGTTGCGCGTGATCACGTCGTCATTGACGACGGCGACGATGGAATCGATGGTTTTGGTATTGCTTGAACCCGGCGGCGTAAAACCCTTGACCGGCGCGGCGGTAGCGCTGGCGGCCGTAGCGGGCGCCGTAGCGGGCGCCGTAGCGGGTGCCTTGACAGGCGCCGCAGTCGGGGCGGCCGGCGCCGCCGCTTGCGCATCTTGCGCCCAGACACTCGTGGCTGTCGCGCCGGACAGGGCGCACAGCAAGACCGCTGCAATTTTAAGTTGGTGCATACTGGCATTCCGCATAATGTGTAGAGCGCTCATGAGTTCAAGTGAATAAAAAAACCGCCGCGGCGCAGCACCGTCAAACAGACGGCGCGCGCCGACAGGCCAGATCTTAACGGATAGGCGGGTTCAATGGCTGATAACCAGGGACGGTTTTACTGAAAGTTTCCAATCCATTGGCGCCGACACCCAAGTTGCTGGACAAGCCATTCAATTCCAATTGGAAAAAGATTGGCGTCGAAACGGTTTTTGCGGACGTCACGAAACGTTGCGCACCCATCCGGAACACCCAGCAATCGCCCTTGTATTCGAGTGCGACCAGGCTTTCCAGCAAACGCTTGTCGAGCACCGAATAACTGACCCGGCCGACGCCGTACAGGCGGTTCGACAATGGCCATTGCGACGACACTTCAATATTCTTGAAACTGTCGCGCAGATAACGGTAACTGAAGTTTAATACTTTCTTCGGCGCAGGCTGATACTGCGTCGTCAGGGTTCCGTTCATCAAGCGGCTATCGCTGGCATTGTACTGAACCAGGCTGTCCACGGTCCAGGTTTCGGAGACCTTGCCTGTGGCGGCCAGCAAGATATCCGAATGCGTGACGCTATCCGGCGGTGGGCCATCGCCCAATTGCACACGCTGCTGGTTGAAATAAAAACGCTGGCCAAAGGTCAGGCGCAGGCGCTCGACGCCGTCTTGCTGCAAGAAACGCGACACCAGCGCCGCAGTGACCTGGTTGGCATCGCCGATACGGTCGCTGCCGATGAAACGGTTTTCACTGAAAATCTGGGTCAGGTTAAAGCCGGCGTCGGCGGTGTCGAAGTTCGGCTGAGTACTTTGGTCGCGGTATGGCGTGTAGACATAGAATAAACGCGGTTCCAGCGTTTGCGTGCCGCCCACGCCGCCAAAGATCGTGCTCGGCCGTTCGAACACCAGGCCGCTGTCCAGCGACACGGTCGGTATCGCGCTGCTCGGCGACGTCGGCTTGCCGGCGCTGCCGTCGATGCCGTGGTAATCGAGCTGGTAGGCGCTGGCGCTCAGCATCACTTTCGGCGTGATGAAATAACCGGGGCGGATGATCGGATACGACACTTGCGGCACCGCCACCAGGCGATTGCCGCGCACAGACTCAGGATGCCAGAAACGCGTCAGTTCGCTGTCGAACGACCAGTCGAAGCCGCCGAACGCATCGAATTGTCCGGCATGGAAATTGACCGACGGCAAACGGTCGTACGGGCGCGTCACCCTCAGGTTGGGATCTTCCGCCGCGGCGGGATCTTGCAACACCTGATAGTTTTGCGCGCGTACCGTCAGGCTCCAGTTTTCGGTGCGGTATTCGCTGCGCAATTCGCGCAGCAACTGGCGCTCGGCGCTGCCGGCCACGTTCTTCGAGAAATCGTTGGGGTAATTATTATCCGACGCGGTATTGATATCCCACGAGTAGGTCCAGCCCGGGGCCAGGTCCTGCAAATGGTTCGACTTGATCAGATAGCGGTTGGTCTGGGTCAGTTTATCGTTGGGCAAGAACTCGACATACGTTTCGCCCCGGTACAAGCCGGCGGAAGTTTCTCCGAGATAACGAGCATCCGCGCCCAACTGCAAGCCGCGCCGCTGTATATAGTGCGGCAAGATGGTCAAATCGCGGTTCGGCGCGATATTGAAGTAATACGGTACCGTCAGTTCAAAACCGTTCTTCGACGCAAAACCCGGGGTCGGCGCCAGCCAGCCGGAACGGCGCGCGCCCGACAGCGAAAACGAGATCGCCGGCGTGCCGAGGATGGGTACGCCCTTGAAATAAATGATGGTATTCTTGCCGGTGCCGACATCGCGTCCGGTATCCAGGTCCAGCGTGCTGGAGCGCAGATACCAGTCCGGATTCGGCCCCTCGCACGTGCTGTAAGTACCGTTGACGACTTGCGCCTCTTCCTGGCTGATGAAATCGACGCGGTCGGCATGGCCCTGGCCATTGCCCACTTCCATCTTGTAGGTTGGCTTGAGCAAGTAGCCCTTGCCGGTGTCCATATTCAGTTTCAGCGTGTCGCCGGTGTAATGGTCGCCGAAGCGCCACATTTTCACATTGCCGTCGGCATCGACTTGATCCTCGACCTGCTTGTAGCACGCCGTGTCCGACGTCAAACGGGTCTTGTCGCGCGTCACCTCGGCGTTTTCCGTCAAGTTCAGTTCACGCTCGGGACGGCCGGTAATTTCCTCGGCCTGCAATACGGTCGGGGCATTCTCGTCGACGACATGGACCGGCTTGGCAGCCGACGACTTGGCTCTCTGCTGCGCCTGGGCGTGGATAGGCACCGCGGTGGCGGTGACGAGCGCGCTGAAGGCAAAAGCCCAGCGCTGCGTTTTGGGGGGGGCCGTAAACCAGCTCATGAAAAGTCGGAGTGAAACACCATAACAGGCGATTTTTTGATTTCAATCCCTTATTATATGGGAATCTTCAACATCAACCCGATTCCACAGGCCGTTAAATGTCCACTCCCCCTAATTCCCCTGCTACGGCGGCAGGTTCCGATACCCGCCTGGCCCTGTTGAACGCATGGTTGAGCTCGCTTAACCTGGTGGCCATCGGCTCGGCCCGCCCGGCGTCCAGCGACGCCAGCTTCCGCCGCTACTTCCGCGTCGACGTCTTGCCATCTTCGCAAGAATTGCACGGTGCGACCCTGATCGCCGTCGATGCGCCGCCGGAACGTGAAAATGTGCCGGCCTTTATCCAGGTCGCCGGTTTGCTGAAAAGCGTCGGCGTATCGGTGCCGGAAATTATTGCCGAAGATGTCGCCAACGGCTTTTTGCTGCTGTCCGACCTCGGCACCAGCACGTACCTGCAAGTGCTGGACCACGACAACGCCAGCGTGCTGTACGCCGAGGCGCTGGACGCGCTGATGAAAATCCAGCTGGCCAGCCAGCCCGGTCTGTTGCCGGCATTCGACCGCGCCTTCATCTTGCGCGAAATGAATCTGTTCCCGGAATGGTTTATCGGCAAGCACCTGGGCGCCAGCCTGACCGACGCCCAGGCCATCCAGCTGAATGCCGTGTTCGAAGCGATCACCGCCAATGTGCTGGCCCAGCAGCAAGTATTCATGCACCGCGACTACCATTCGCGCAACCTGATGTGGATGGACGAAGGCAATCCCGGCATCATCGACTTCCAGGATGCGGTCTTCGGCCCGGTCACCTACGACCTCGCCTCGCTGCTGCGCGACGCGTATATCCAATGGGATGAAGAAATGGTGCTCGACTGGGTAATCCGTTATTGGCAACAAGCCAAGAAACTCGGTTTGCCGGTCAATCCGGACATCGATGCGTTTTACCGCGACTTCGAATTCATGGCGCTGCAACGCCACCTGAAAATCCTCGGCCTGTTCGCGCGCCTGAATTACCGCGACGGCAAGGATGTCTACATGGGCGACTTGCCGACCGTGCTCGACTACGTACGCAAGACCGCCAACCGCTACATCGAACTGAAACCTCTGGTACGCTTGCTCGATGCGCTGGAAAACAAGGCGCCGCAAGTCGGCTACACCTTCTGATTTCTTTCGCCTATGCGGGGCGGCGCGCCCCGCATCCTGATCACCAGCACAGAATGCGAGCACCAACATGAAAGCCCTGATTTTCGCCGCCGGTCGCGGCGAGCGGATGCGTCCGCTGACCGATACTTGCCCGAAGCCGCTGCTGAGCGTGCGCGGGAGGCCGCTGATCGCCTGGCATATCCTGAACCTGGTTCGGGCCGGCATCACCGAGATCGTCATCAACCACGCCCACCTGGGCGAGCAATTCGAGCAAGTCCTCGGCGACGGCAGCCAGTTCGGCGCCGCCATCCAGTATTCGGCCGAAGGCACCGGCCTGGAAACCGCCGGCGCCGTCGCCAAGGCGCGCCATTTGCTGGGCGAAGAACCGTTCCTGGCGATTTCCGGCGATATCTATTGCCCGTACTTCGACTTCGCCCAAGTCAAGGACGTGCTGGCCGACAGCGACGTGCTGGGCCATCCCTACACCGCCGAGGAACGCGACATCGCGTGGATTTACCTGGTCAGGAATCCCGACTTTCATCCGGATGGCGACTTCGGCCTGAATCTGTATTCGGTCACCAATGACGGCCAGCCGTCGTGGACCTTCGCCAATATCGGCGTCTATCGCATGGAAATGTTCGACGGCATCGCAGCCGGCACGCACGCCAAGCTGGGACCGCTGCTGCGCCAGCATATCGGGCAAGGCCGCGTCGGCGGCGAGATTTACGAGGGCGACTGGACCAATGTCGGCACGGTGGCACAATTGGCCGCACTCAATCGCGGCATGGCCTCATGAGTCCTGACATCCTCCCCTACCTCGAGCGGCGCGCGCGCCTGATGGCGCACATGGCGCCGGGCGCCGTCGCGGTGATACCGACCGCGCCCGAAGTGCAGCGCAACAGCGATTGCGACTATCCCTACCGCCACGACAGCTATTTTTATTACCTGTCCGGCTTCAACGAGCCGGACAGCGCGATCGTGCTGCTGGCCGCCACTGCGGCGACTCCGGCGCGCAGCATCCTGTTTTGCCGCCCGAAGAATACCGAGCGTGAAATCTGGGATGGCTACCGGCATGGCCCGGAAGCGGCGCGCAGCGCCTTCGGTTTCGACGCCGCGTTCAATATCGAGGAACTCGACACCGAAATGGCGCGCCTGCTGGCCGATGCGCCGGCGCTGTATTACGCGCTGGGCGGCAGCCTCGACGGACAAGTGAAAGTGTGGCTGCAAAACGTGCGGCGCCAGGTGCGCAGCGGCATCAGCGCGCCGGCCGCGATGTATGAATTGAACGGCTTGCTCGATGAAATGCGGCTGATCAAGGACCACACCGAACAGGCGATCATGCAGCGCGCCGCCGACATTTCCAGCGCGGCCCACGCGCGCGCGATGCGGGCCACCCGTCCCGGCATGGCCGAATATGCGGTCGAGGCGGAATTGCTGTACGAATTCCGCCGCAACGGCGCCCAGTTCCCGGCCTACAATTCCATCGTCGCGGCCGGCCCGAACGCCTGCATCCTGCATTACAACGCCAACAACGCGACGATCCATGACGGCGACCTGGTATTGATCGACGCCGGCTGCGAACTGGACGGCTACGCATCCGACATCACCCGCACCTACCCGGCCAACGGGCGCTTTACCGCGCCGCAAAAAGCGCTGTACCAACTGGTGCTGGCGGCGCAGCAGGCGGCGCTGGACGCGATCAAGCCGGGCCAGCCCTACCAGGGTATCCACGACGCGGCGCTGCTGGTGCTGGCCCAAGGCATGCTGGACCTGGGCTTGCTCGACCGCGCCCAGACCGGCGGTGTGCAGGACGTCATCGCCAACAAACATTACCTGCAGTTTTATATGCACGGCACCGGCCACTGGCTGGGCATGGACGTGCACGACGTCGGCGCCTACCGCGATACGGCAGCGGCCGGCAAGCCGTCGCGCGCGCTGCGCGCCGGCATGGTGCTGACGGTCGAGCCGGGCATCTATGTGCGGCCGGCGCCGGGCGTGCCGGAACAGTACTGGCACATCGGCATCCGCATCGAAGACGACGTGCTGGTCACCGAAGACGGTTACCGGGTCTTGAGCAGCGCGCCGAAAAGCGTGGCCGCGATCGAGCAGCTGATGTCTGGAGCGGCGCCAGCATGACGACGCCCGACATCGACATCGCCATCTGCGGCGCCGGCCCGGTCGGCATGGCGCTGGCGGCGCTGCTGGTGCGCCGCGGCCACGCCGCGCAGCGCATCGCGCTGGTCGACGCCAGGACCGTGGCCCAGGCCGGCAACGATCCGCGCTCGATCGCGCTGTCGCACGGCAGCCGGCAACTCCTCGAAGAAATCGGCGTGTGGCCGATCGAAGCGACGGCGATCCACCAGATCCACGTATCGCGCCGCGGCCATTTCGGGCGCAGCATGATCGAACGCGACGACCACCAGTTGCCGGCGCTCGGCTATGTGGCGCGCTACGGCGCGCTGGTGACGGCGCTGGGCGCTGTGTGCCGGCAACTCGGCGTGACCGAACTACGTCCGGCGCGCGTCGAGGGCAGTACCGAACACGAACACAGCGTGACGCTGGTGCTGGAAAACCGGCCTGCGCTGGAAACCGGCTTGCTGGTGCAAGCCGAAGGCGGCCTGTTCGGCGCCCAGCGCGAAGGCAGCGTGCGGCGCGACTATGGCCAGAGCGCGATCATCGCGCAGGTCCAGGCCAGCGCGATGATCGCGCACCGCGCCTATGAACGTTTTACCGATGAAGGCCCGCTGGCGCTGCTGCCGCAAGGCGACGCCTATGCGCTGGTCTGGTGCGTGCGGCCGGACACCGCGCAACGCCTGCTGGCGCTGGACGATGGCGCTTTCCTGGCAGAGCTGGGAACGGCGTTCGGCGAACGCGTGGGCCGCTTTACCGGGACCTCGAAGCGGGTCGCCTATCCGCTCGGCCTCAATAGCGGGGCGTCTTTTACCCGGCGCGGCGCCGCCATCGGCAATGCCGCGCAAACGCTGCATCCAGTGGCGGGCCAGGGCTTGAACCTGGGCTTGCGCGACGCCGCCGTGCTGGCGCGCCTGCTGGCTGGCCGTGCCACGCCGGAGCAGTTGCAACAGTACACGCAGTTGCGCAGCGCCGACCGCCAGTTGACGGTCAGGCTGACCGACGCCATGGCGCGCATTTTCGCCGGCAACACGCCGGGCCAGGCACTGCTGGGACTGTCGCTCGGCCTGATCGACAGCCTGCCTGTGGCGCGCAAGACGCTGGCCGAACTGATGATGTACGGCCGCCGCTAAATCATTCAGTAAAAAAGCCGCATGGCCCGGCGGGTCCATGCGGCTTGCCTGAGGCTGCTTTTTTTACTCGACAGCCTTGACCATGTCTTCGATGACTTTCTTGGCGTCGCCAAACACCATCATGGTATTGGCCTGGTAGAACAGATCGTTATCCAGCCCGGCATAACCGGACGCCATCGAACGCTTGTTGACGATGATGCTCTTGGCTTTATAGGCTTCCAGGATCGGCATGCCGGCGATCGGCGATTTCGGGTCCTTGGCGGCCGGGTTGACCACGTCGTTCGCACCCAGCACCAGCACCACGTCGGCCTGGCCGAATTCGCCGTTGATGTCCTCCATCTCGAACACCTGGTCGTACGGCACTTCGGCTTCCGCCAGCAGCACGTTCATATGGCCCGGCATGCGCCCCGCCACCGGGTGGATCGCGTATTTCACGGTGACGCCCTTGTGGGTCAGCTTTTCCACCAGTTCCTTCAGCGAATGCTGGGCGCGCGCCACCGCCAGGCCATAACCCGGCACGATGATGACGGTTTCGGCATTGCTCATGATGAAGGCGGCGTCGTCGGCCGAACCGGACTTGACCGGCCGCTGTTCTTGCGCGCCGGCCGGGCCGGCATCGGCCGCATCGCCGCCGAAGCCGCCCAGGATCACGTTGAAGAACGAACGGTTCATCGCCTTGCACATGATGTAGGACAGGATCGCGCCGCTCGATCCGACCAGCGAACCGGCGATGATCAGCATCGCGTTATTCAGCGAAAAACCGATGCCGGCCGCGGCCCAGCCGGAGTACGAGTTCAGCATCGACACCACCACCGGCATGTCGGCGCCGCCGATCGGGATGATGATCAGCACGCCCAGCGCAAAGGCGATCAGCGCCATGACGATGAACGGCGTCCACGCCGGTTCATTACCCGGTGCGAAGCAGAAGACCAGGCCGAGCGCGATCATCAGCAGCGCCAGCAGCAGGTTCAGCAGATGCTGGCCCTTGAAGCTGACCGGCTTGCCCTGGAACAAACGGAACTTGTATTTGCCGGACAGCTTACCGAAGGCGATCACCGAACCGGAAAAGGTCACCGCGCCGACAAACGTACCGATGAACAGCTCGAAGCGGTTGCCGATCGGCAGCGCCTCGCCGTGCGCGGCGATGCTGAAGGCCCACGGTTCCGATACGGCCGCCACCGCGATGCATACCGCGGCCAGGCCGATCAGCGAGTGCATCGCCGCCACCAGTTCCGGCATCTTGGTCATTTCGACCTTCCTGGCCAGGTAGGCGCCGATCGCGCCGCCGACCACGATGCCGAGCACCACCAGGCCGAAGCCGATGCCGCCGCTCGGCAAGTGCGACTTGAGCTTGAGGATCAGCGCCACCGTGGTAACCGCCGCGATCGCCATGCCGGTCATGCCGAAGGCGTTGCCCTGGCGCGCCGTGGCCGGCGACGACAAGCCTTTCAAGGCCTGGATGAAGCACACCGAGGCGATCAGGTACATCATCGTCACCAGGTTGATTGAAATGAATTCCATGTTCATGGCTGGCCTCCCTGTTTGGCGGCCGGGGTTTTCGGCTCTTTTTTGCGGAACATTTCCAGCATGCGCTGGGTGACCAGGAAGCCGCCGAACACATTCACCGCCGCCAGCGCGACGGCGACGGTGCCGGCGACCTGGCCGACCAGGCCCTCGGTCAGGCCGGCGGCCAGCATCGCGCCGACGATGATGATCGCCGAAATGGCGTTGGTGACGGCCATCAGCGGCGTGTGCAGCGCCGGCGTGACGGTCCAGACCACGTGGTAGCCGACGTAGATCGCCAGCACGAAAATAATGAGATTGATGACGGTATGACTGATTTCCATGATTGTCCTTTTATGTGCGCAGCGCTTCGCCGCCGTGGCTGACCAGGCTGGCCTTGATGATCTCGTCCTCGCGGTCGATCACCAGCTGGTCTTCCTTGTCGATGATCAGCTTGAGGAAGTCGAGCACATTGCGCGCATACAGCGCCGACGCGTCGGCCGCCACCAGCGTCGCCAGGTCCGGCTCGCCGATGATGTGGACGCCGTGCTTGACTACGCTGCGGTTCAATTCCGACAGCGGGCAATTGCCGCCCTGCGACACGGCCAGGTCGACGATCACCGAACCGGGTTTCATGGCCTTGACGGTTGCTTCGGAAATCAGCACCGGCGCCGGGCGGCCCGGGATCAGCGCGGTGGTGATGATGATGTCGGCCAGCTTGGCGCGTTCATGCACCAGTTCGGCCTGGCGCCGCATCCAGTCGGCCGGCATCGAACGGGCGTAGCCGCCGGCGCCCTTGGCGATTTCCCTTTCCTCGTCGGTCAGGAACGGCACGTCGATGAACTTGGCGCCCAGCGACTCGACCTGCTCCTTGACCGGCGGGCGCACGTCGGACGCCTCGATCACGGCGCCGAGCCGCTTGGCGGTGGCGATCGCCTGCAGGCCGGCCACGCCGACGCCCATGATCAGCACGCGCGCCGCCTTGACGGTGCCGGCCGCGGTCATCAGCATCGGCATGAAACGCTGGTAGGTATTGGCCGCCAGCAGCACCGCCTTGTAACCGGCGATATTGGCTTGCGACGACAGCACGTCCATCGATTGCGCGCGGGTGATGCGCGGCACGGCTTCCAGCGCGAACGCGGACAGGCCGGCCGCCGCCATCGCCTGGATATTGTCCTGGTCGAAGGGATTGAGCATGCCGATCAGCACGCTGCCTTTGCTCATCAGCGTCCGTTCGCCGGCATCCGGCGCGCGCACCTTCAAGACGATGTCGGCAGCGAACGCCTCGGCAGCGCCGCCGATGTGCGCGCCGGCCGCGAGATACGCGTCATCGGTGACGGAGGCCGCCAGGCCGGCGCCGGCCTGGACGATAATCTGGTGCTTGACTGCAAGTTTCTTGACTGTCTCGGGCGTCGCGGCGACCCGGGTTTCACCCGGCCGCGTTTCGGCCGGTATGCCTATTCTCATGAAGTGCCTCCAAAAATTAATAAACTGACCAGATAGAATCTACCACGTAAACCCGGCGCAAAAACCTTGCTGGGTCTGCAACTTTTAGACCTAAACACCTATTTCCCAGGCAAGATTTATCCCCCCTGCTGTCGCCATCGCATCACAGCAGGGCGCATGGATGCAGGGCTGACGTCAAAAAACCGCAGCCGCCGCACAGCGTATTGATTTACTGTAACAGGCAACAGCATGACGCGTGCACACCTGTCATTTATCCGTACAAACATTGTTATTTATCAAGAAAATTGCATATTCCGCAGTACGCTCCCCTCTTCCGCCGCAGCCGCATCAATTTTCAGCCGGGAAACCAGGAAGACCAGTGTAAAAGCCTGCGATACATCGCACTAGCCATCACAAAGCTGATTGATTAACAACTATTAGTTGTGAATTACATGCAAGATTTGACTGCCAAAACATAGACATTGATCAAATCGTGCACTCTGCAGCGCATGGCGTGGCGAACTTGATACGCAGAACAAGATAAAATGTCGGCTCTTTCAAGGATGGATCATGCCGAGAATCTGGAAACCCTCTGTCACTGTCGCCGCCATCATCGAGCGCGACGGCCTGTTTTTACTGATCGAAGAAGAAACCAGCGAAGGCGTGCGCCTGAACCAGCCGGCCGGCCATCTCGACCCGTTCGAATCGCTGGAACAGGCGGTGATCCGCGAAACGCTGGAAGAGACGGCGCACGATTTCACGCCGACCGCGCTGGTCGGCATGTACATGTCGCGCTACAAGTCGGTGCGCACCGGCGAGGACGTGACCTATCTGCGCTTCACCTTTTGCGGCGAAGTCGGCATGCGCCACGACCGGCCGCTGGACCAGGGCATCATCCGCACCTTGTGGATGTCGCGCGATGACATGGCCGCGTGCCAGGAACGCCACCGCAGCCCGCTGATGCTGCAATGCGTCGATGAATACCTGGCCGGCAAGCGCGCGCCGCTGGGGCTGCTGCATACCCATGGTTCGGTATTCAACCATCTTTAAAAATTGAAGCATCACGGAATCAACCAAGTACACTGGAAAGCAAGATGAGCAAGAAAAAAGTCGTGATCGGCATGTCGGGCGGGGTCGATTCCTCGGTCGCGGCGTGGATGCTGAAGGAACAAGGCTACGACGTGGTCGGCCTGTTCATGAAAAACTGGGAAGACGACGACGATTCGGAATACTGCTCGACGCGCCAGGACTGGATCGACGCGGCCAGCGTGGCCGACGTGATCGGCGTCGATATCGAGGCGGTCAACTTCGCCTCCGAATACAAGGACCGCGTGTTCGCCGACTTCCTGCGCGAATACCAGGCCGGCCGCACGCCGAACCCGGACGTGCTGTGCAACGCTGAAATCAAGTTCAAGGCCTTCCTCGACCATGCCATGCACCTGGGCGCCGACCTGATCGCCACCGGCCACTATGCCCGCGTGCGCCAGAATGGCGACAAGTTCGAATTGCTGAAGGCGGTCGACGCCAGCAAGGACCAGAGTTATTTCCTGCACCGCCTGAACCAGGCGCAATTGTCGAAGACGCTGTTCCCGCTCGGCGAAATCCCGAAGACCGAAGTGCGCAAGATCGCCGAAAAACTCGGCTTGCCGAACGCCCAGAAAAAGGATTCGACCGGCATCTGCTTCATCGGCGAACGGCCGTTCCGCGAATTCCTGAACCGCTACCTGTCGTACCAGCCGGGGCCGATGAAAACCGACGACGGCAAGACCGTCGGCGAACATGTCGGCTTGAGTTTTTATACGCTGGGCCAGCGCAAGGGCATCGGCATCGGCGGCGTCAAGTCGTACCAGAACGCCGACGGCAGCAGCGACGCGTGGTATGTGGCGCGCAAGGATATCGTCAACAACACGCTGTACGTGGTGCAGGGCCACGACCATCCGTGGCTGCTGTCGGCGGCGCTGAGCGCCGACCAGGCCAGCTGGATCGCCGGCGCCGCGCCGCAAGCCGGCAGCCTGTCGGCCAAGACCCGCTACCGCCAGGCCGACGTGGCGTGCGCCATCGCGCCGCTTGACGACGGCAATTTCGCGCTGAACTTCAGCGATGCGCAATGGGCCGTCACGCCGGGCCAGTCGGCCGTGCTGTATGACGGCGACGTGTGCCTCGGCGGCGGCATCATCAGCGGCGCCAGCGCCGCCTGAAATGAACCGCCGCTAAGAACCTATTCCTGCCGGTCTCGGAACCCGATCAGCGCCCTGGCCACGTGACCGGCGATGGCGGGGTTTTCCTTCAGCCTGCGGGTGCTGTAACCGTACCAGTCCGCGCCAAATGGGACATAGATGCATACGCTGTAGCCCAGATCGCGCAACCGGTCGCGCAAAGGCTCGCACACGCCCAGCAGCAACTGAAACTCGAAGCGGGTACGGTCGATCCCCTTGCTGCGGGCCAGCGCGATGACTTGTCCGGCCAGCGCGGCGTCATGGGTGGCGATGGCGACGAAACTGCCGGCGTCGAAACAGCGCGCCACATGGTTCAGGTAATGGGCGTTGATGGCGCGCCGGTCATGCCAGGCCAGGTCGACCAGGTGGCGACGCTCTTCCACATAGATGCCTTTGCAAATGCGCAGGCTGCTGCCAGTGGACGCGAGTATCTCGATGTCCTGGTAGGTGCGTTGCAAATAGGCCTGCAAGGCCAGGCTGACGTTGTCATGGTCGCGTTGCAGGCGCAGGAACAAATCGATTTCCAGCTGGGTGCAGCGCACATCTTCCATGTCGATGCACACGCAATTCCCGTGCGCCTGCGCTGAAGCGAGAATGCGCCGGACCAGGCGTTCGCAATGTGCCGTATCGAGCAAGAGCCCCAGCGCGCTGGGTTTGATGGAAACGGTCGCCTGCAAGCCATCGGCGGCAATGGCTTCGAGCATATCGATATATTCCATGGCCGTGGCGTCGGCCTGCCGCAAGGCCGAGACGGTTTCGCCCAGCACGTCAAGCGTGACGCGAAAGCCTTCGGCATTGAGCCGTCGCACGCGCGCAAGCGCATCGGCCAGCGTGTCGCCGGCGATGTAGCGGCGCGAGATGGCATGAATCGCCGCGCGGGGAAGCCAAGGGATGGCGCGCGCCAGCAGGGTATTGAAAAATTGCATGTCTGTATCCAGGATGAAGAACGGTCAGCCGCATCCCCCCGCCGGCAGGCGGCGAAACAGCAGGGACGAAGCGAATCAGCCGGCCCGCGTGGGCGGGAACGGCAAGAGGCAGCAGCGCTGCGCGGCAGTCAGGCCGCGCAGCCACTCCCGCGGGGGACGTTCAATGCATCGATGGAGGCCAGGCGGCGGCGTACATGCTTTATTTCCAGGTCAGCGCTTCAATATCGGTGGACGATGAACACCGGCGTGGCATGCACGGCGGCGGTATTCAGCTTGCCGTCCACTATACCGCAATTTCCTGATTGATTGGGCTTGGCGCCATGCCGCTCGCTACAGCTGGCCGGCCTGTTTGTTTTCCGCAGCGGCGGCGCTCAGCGCCTGCTGCTTGCGCACCATCGCGATCACCGTGTTGCGGATGGTTTTCAACACCGTATCGGCATTGAACGGCTTGACGATGAAGCCGCTGACGCCGCTGGCGTGGGCCGCCTGCAGGCTGGCCGCGTCGATGCCGCCCGAAATCATGAAGATCAGCGTCTTCGGGTAGGTCTCGCGTATCGTCTGCACCACATTGCTGCCGTCTTCCACCTGCTCGCGCGCGATGCAGACGAAATGCGGCTGATGCTTGACCATCAGCGCCAGGCCCAGCGCGCTGGTATGGGTCTGGCCGCAGACATCGTAACCGCCATCGCTCAAGACCGTGTTCAGCAAACCGCGCGCCACCGCGCTGCTATCGATCAGGACTGCCTTTAACATCATGAGTAACCCCTGGTTGATCTGTTTTTCTATAGTCTGGCGGCGCGGCTGGCGGCATGACGCTCAGGGTTTGTCCCAGGCCAGCTTGTTCCACGTCACGCCCAGCAGCACATCCGTTTTCAATTGTACAAGCTGACGAGAAAGATACAGTATTTCGCGGTCTTTCCGCAGGCTTTCTCCCAGCTGGCCCGGCAGGATCCCGGCGCCGGCCATCACCGCGTCCAGCGAGCCGTAGGCGCGCAACAGCTTGGCGCCCGTCTTCAAGCCGACCTTGGACACGCCGGGAATGCTGTCGGTGGCGTCGCCCATCAGCGCCAGCAAGTCCGGCAACTGCTCGGGCGGCACGCCGAACTTGCGCTCGACCCACGCGGCGTCGTGCCACTCGCCCTTGAAATGGTCCCACACCAGCGCGCCCTGCGCGATCAAGCCGTGCAAATCCTTGTCGGTGGTGGCGATCACGGCCGCGCCGCGGCCCTGGTGCAGCCAGCGCGTGACGGCGGTGCCGATCACATCGTCGGCCTCGACTTCGGGTATGGTGACCACATGCAGGCCGAAGCTGGCCAGCGTGTCGTAAAAGCCGGGCAGCGCATCGCGCAGCACTTGCGGCATCGGCTGGCGGCCTTCGCGGTAACCGGCATACAGCGCGTGGCGCCAGGTCGGCCCGCCAAAGTCGAACGCCGGCAGCACATGGGTCGGTTCGTGGTCGTTGATCAGGGTGCGGAACGACGACAGCGCGTGCCGCAGCGCGATGTCGGCCTTCAGGTCGGAATCGGGTTCGGGACTGGCTTCATAGACGCGGCGTACGATATTCAAGCCGTCGATAGCGAGGAGTCTGGCCATGCTGGGAGATCAATGACTGGTTCAATTGATCATTTTAACGTATCGCCAGCCGGCGCCGCCCGATCTTGAACTCGATAGCAGGCCCGCTCCTAATATAACTGGCGCGACTGGCGCACCACGTAGTCGCGCAGCACATCGTCCATGCGCGCTTGCCAGCCTTCGCCGGTGGCCTTGAAGTAAGCCACCACTTCGGGGCTGTAGCGCACCGACAGCAAGACCTTGGAATTGTCCGGCCTGGAGCGGACGCGCACGGGTTTCACCGGCGCCGCCGCTGGCGATGGCAAGCCATGCGCATCATCCTGGCTGATGGAGTCGCGCTGTTGGCTGGAAGTTGGCGGCGCTAACGGCCTGGTTGCAGATTTTTTCGGCATCGGTTTTTCCTCGTATCGTCAACAGCGGAATCGATGAAACTGAGAGTAACGACAAAAACATGAAAGTCAAACCAAGCGCCGCCTGCCCGAATAAACCTGACGCGGGCAATCCGATGGGCCTGGCAGGCTTTACTGCATCAACTCATACGGCCCGCCCCGCTCCAGCGCGCGCTGGTAGGCGGGACGCGCGTGGATGCGGTCCAGGAAGTCCATCAGTTTCGGCCGGCCGTCGCCCAATCCGCCGCGCGCGGCGGCCGCTTCGAGCGGGAAACTCATCTGGATGTCGGCCGCCGAAAATTCGTCGCCGGCAAACCACTGCCGGCCGGACAGCTCGCTTTCCATATAATCGAGCTGCTGCCTGATATTCGGATTGATGAAGCCGCTCTTGACCTTGTGCGCGATGGCGCGCGCGATCGGCCGCACGAAAAACGGCATCGGCCCGCTTTCGACTTTGTCGAACACCAGCTTCATCAGCAACGGCGGCATCGCGCTGCCTTCGGCGAAATGCAGCCAGTAGCGCCAGCGCAGCCGCTCCGGCGTGCCGGCTGCGGGAACCAGCCGGCCGCGGCCGTAAGACTCGACCAGGTATTCGACGATGGCGCCCGACTCGGCCAGCGTCAATCCGCCGTCGGTGATCACCGGCGACTTGCCCAGCGGATGGACGGCGCGCAGCGCAGCCGGCGCCAGCATCGTCTTCGGGTCGCGCTGGTAGCGCTGGATGTCGTATTCCAGGCCCAGCTCTTCCAGCAGCCAGAGCACGCGCTGGGAGCGCGAATTATTCAAATGGTGGACCACGATCATGGCGTTTTTCCTGGTGAAGTATCAAAACGTAAAGACCCAGTATAAGCCGCATCGCAGCGTGCGCCCCGCACAGTGCTGAAAACCGCGAAAAACTCTTCCTCTTGATTCCAATCATTGCTTTATACAAATATTGCAATTGACAATCTGACAGTACATTGTCATCTTGTCCGTCTCCTATTTCCTCTATCCCAAAGGAACAGCGTGGATAATCTGTTGCGTAAAGAGTCAGACACTAGCGCCATCACCTCGACCCCGATCACTTTCAACGCCAGCGGCGGCGAATATTTCCGCATCTGGATCGTCAATTTGCTGCTGTCGATCGTCACCTTGGGGATTTATTCCGCCTGGGCCAAGGTCAGGCGCAACCAGTATTTCTACTCCAGCACCGAGCTGGCCGGCGGCAGCTTCGACTACCACGGCAATCCGGTCGCGATCCTGAAAGGCCGCATCGCCGCGCTGCTGCTATTCCTGCTGTACAGCATCGCGCCGCAAATCTCGATCCGGGCCAGCATCGTGATGGTGCTGGTGATGGCCGCCGCGCTGCCGTGGCTGATCTGGCGCAGCCTGCAATTCAAGCTCTACAATTCCAGCTACCGCGGCATCCGCTTCGGTTTCGGCGGCAGCGCGCGCCAGGCCTACACGGTGTTCTTGCTGCTGCCGTTCCTGAACCTGCTGACCCTCGGTTTGCTGACGCCGTTCGTGCATCAGCGCCTGAAGCAATTCCAGCATACCGAAAGCCGTTTCGGCACCAGCCTTTTTTCCTTCAATGGCAGCGTGGGCGGCTTTTACAAGGCCTATGCCGTGTTGCTGGGCATGATACTGGCTGGCACTGTCGGCATGTTCCTGCTCGGCCTGGTCAGCGCGCTGACCAGCGCCAGGGCATCCGGCAATCCGGCCGCGGCCGCCGGCCCGATCATCATCGCCATGCTGGTCTTTTACGCCTGGATGTTGACGGTGGTGCCGCTGTTCCTGACCATGATACAAAACCTGATCTGGAATCATACCCGCTTGCAGCAGCATCAATTCAAGTCGAACCTGCAGTGGGGCCGCAGCACCGTCATCTTGCTGACCAACTTGCTCGGCGTGGTGTTCACGCTGGGCCTGTTCACGCCGTTCGCCCAGGTGCGCTGGCTGAAATACCGCCTGGAATCGGTCACGCTGAATGTCAGCGGCAGCCTGGATGCCTTCGTCAGCGATACCGAACAACAGGTCGGCGCGGCCGGCGAAGGCATGGTCGATTTGCTGGACTTCGACCTGTCGATCTGACGATGCAGACGGAAACCTTGCGCCCCGCCGCCACGCCCTCGGCACTGGCGGCGCGCTACTTCGACGGCAAGACCTCGCGCCTGTACCACGTCAGCCTGAGCGTGGTCGACGGCAAGGTGGTGGTCGACGGCGAGCTGCGGCGCAGCACGCCGCTGCAACAGATGCGGGTGTCGGAGCGCAGCAGCCACGCGGCGCGCAAGGTGACCTTCCCGGACGGCGCCTACCTGGAAGTCAGCGACAAGGCGGCTTTCCTCGAATTGCTGCACGCCACCGGTTACCGCGACAGCTGGACCGTGCGCATGCAGCAAAGCTGGCGCGGCGCCCTGCTGGCCTTGGGCGGCGCGATTCTGGTGCTGCTGCTGGGCTATGTTTTCATCTTGCCGCAAGCATCCGACCGGCTGGCGCGGGCCTTGCCGGAACGGCTGGAACGCCAGCTGGGCCAGGGCATGCTGGAATTGCTCGACCAGCACGTGTTCCAGCCATCGGCATTAAGCGCGGTGCGCCAGCAGCAATTGACCGGCCGCTTCCGGCTCCTGTCCTTGCCGGATGACCAGATCTCGTCGCACCGCATCGTCTTCCGCAAGAGCAAGATCGGTCCGAACGCGTTTGCGCTGCCGTCCGGCGACATCGTCATGACCGATGAAATGGTGCGCCTGCTGCCCGACGACGATGCGCTAATGGGCGTGCTGGCCCATGAATTGGGCCATCTGCACGAACGCCACCTGAGCCGCCGCGTGATCCAGGGCTCAGTGGTCGCCGCCGCCACTACCTTGCTGTTCGGCGACGTGTCCGCGCTGATCAGCGCCGCGCCGACGCTGATGCTGGACTCGAAATATTCGCGCGATATCGAAAACGAAGCCGACAGTTACGCCATCGCGGTGCTGCAAAAGAATGGCATTGCGCTGGAACACCTGGTCCGGGTATTCACCGAACTGGAACAGCTGGGCGGTGGAGTGGCGCCGTATGTGTCGAGCCATCCGTCCGGCGCCGAGCGCATCGCCCGCATCCGCGCGGCCGAACAGCGCTAACCACTCCGGGGAGTCTCGTGGCAGACTCCGGTAATCGGCGGTACACTCGCTTGTGTCCGCCTGACCTTTACCGGAGTGCCCATGTCTTTTTTTTCTGTCCGCTACCTGGCTTTTTTTATCTCGGCAGCCACCTTCGCACTCTCCCTGTTTCTTGTCGATGATTACTGGCTGCCGCTGCTGGCCGGCGCGCTGACCGTGCTGGGCATCAGCGACCTGCTGCAAACCCGCCGCGCGCTGCGCCGCAACTACCCGATCCTGGCGCACTTCCGCTTTCTGTTTGAAAGCATCCGCCCTGAAATCCGCCAATACCTGCTGGAAGACGATACCGAGGCGGCGCCGTTTTCGCGCAACCAGCGCAGCATCGTCTACCAGCGCGCCAAGGTCGAGACCGACAAGCGCCCGTTCGGCACCCAGCTCGACGTCTACCAGGCCGGCTATGAATGGATCAACCATTCGATCATGCCGGCCAGGCTGGCCGACCACAACTTCCGTATCGACATCGGCAACCATCCCGACTGCCCGCGCGCCCAGCCGTATTCGGCCAGCGTGTTCAATATTTCGGCGATGAGCTTCGGCGCGCTGTCGGCCAACGCCATCCTGGCGCTGAACGCCGGCGCCCGCAGCGGCGGTTTCATGCACGATACCGGCGAAGGCAGCATCAGTCCCTACCACCGCCAGCACGGCGGCGACCTGGTGTGGGAAATCGGTTCCGGCTACTTCGGCTGCCGCAATCCGGACGGCACGTTTTCGGAAGAAAAATTCGTGGCCAACGCGACCTCGCCGCAAGTCAGGATGATCGAACTGAAGATGTCGCAAGGCGCCAAGCCGGGCCACGGCGGCGTATTGCCGGGGCCGAAAGTGACGATCGAAATCGCCACCACGCGCGGCGTGATGGTCGGCGAGGATTGCATTTCGCCATCCAGCCACAGCGCCTTCTCGACGCCGCTGGAAATGCTGGCCTTCATCGAGCGCCTGCGCACGCTGTCGGGCGGCAAGCCGACCGGCTTCAAGCTGGCCATCGGCCACCCGTGGGAGTTTTTCGGCATCGTCAAGGCCATGCTGGCCAGCGGCATCACGCCCGACTTCATCGTGGTCGACGGCAGCGAGGGCGGCACCGGCGCGGCGCCGGTGGAATTCACCGACCACGTCGGCACGCCGCTGCAAGAAGCGCTGCTGCTGGTGCATAACACGCTGGTCGGCGCCAACCTGCGCGACAAGATCAAGATCGGCGTCTCCGGCAAGATCATCACCGCCTTCGACATCGCGCGGCTGCTGGCGCTGGGCGCCGACTGGTGCAACTCGGCGCGCGGCTTCATGTTCGCGCTCGGCTGCATCCAGTCGCAAAGCTGCCACACTGACCGCTGCCCGACCGGCGTGGCGACCCAGGACCCGCTGCGCCAGCGCGCGCTGGTGGTGGACGACAAAAGCGCGCGGGTGGCGCACTTCCACCAGAACACCATGAAGGCACTGGCCGAACTGATCGCCGCCGCCGGCCTGTCCCATCCGCAAGACCTGAAACCGCACCACCTGGTGCGGCGCATTTCGCCGAACCAGGTCAAGCTGGCGTCGGCGCTGCTGCCCTACCTGGATGCCGGCCAATTGCTCGATCCGAACCAGATCGCCAACCTGCCGCCGGTGTTCGGCCTGTACTGGCCGATGGCGCAAGCCGAATCGTTCTGCCCGCTGAAGTAAGGTCCTCACGGCACAGCCTGCGCAGTAAAACCCCGCAGTAACACCGCATCAATGGCCGGCAGGATGCCGGCCATCTACTCCCTGTCCCAGCGCTCCACCCCATGAAATTTTTGCTTAAAATGCAATATTTCATCATGCCACAGCACAAACCAAATTAATACCACTTTGCGACCAATTCATGTATCATTGAATCCAGTCCAATACCAAATTGAGCAATATTGCATGCCAATTGCAGGTCGGGCCGACTGCATGGATCAGGTTTATCACGATAGTTGACATTATCTTTTAGGCAAAAACATGTTTGAAAAAAGAAGACACCTCTTGTATTTTTCCATGTTTTTTATCCTGTACGAGCTCACTGTCTACCTGTCCAACGACATGATCATGCCCGCCATGCTGCAAGTGGTGCGCGACTTCAACGCGTCCAACAGCAACATCGTTTTTTCGCTGAGCTTGTACGTGCTCGGCGGCAGCATGCTGCAAATCTTCCTCGGACCGATCGCCGACCGGGTCGGCAAGCGCAAGGTCATGCTGTTCGGTAACGCCCTGTTCTTGCTGGCCACGCTGGTGATTCCATTTGTCCACAGCATCGAACAATTCCTGACCGCCCGCTTCTTCCAGGGCATGGGCTCGTGCTTCATCTTCATCGGCTACGCGATGATCCACGAACTGTTCGACGACAGCGCGGCGGTGAAACTGACCACGATACTGTCCAATACCACGGTGTTCGCACCATTGATCGGCCCGGTGGTCGGCAGCGGCATCATCAGCGTGCTGCCGTGGCAATACGTATTCGGCGTGTCGCTGGGGCTGGGGAGCATTGCCTGGATCGGGCTGTACAAATTCATGCCGGCCGGCGCCATCGCGGCCGGCCAGTTCAACTTCAAGACGGTCAGGAAAAGTTATCTGGCCATCTTCAGCAACAAGAAATTCATGTTCGGCATTTTTGTCGCCGGCATTTCGATTACGCCGCTGACCGCGTGGATCGGCTTGTCGCCGGTGATCGTGCTGGAGCACATGAAAGCGTCGTATACCACCTACATCGTGTACCAGTGCGTGATTTTTTCCGGCTTCATCGTCAGCAGCATCGGCATCCAGCGCCTGGGCGACAAATTGTCGCTGACGCGCCTGATACGCCAGGGCGCGGCGCTGGCCTTGCTGGGTTTCATGCTGGCCGGCCTGGCGTGGCAACACGGCCATCTGTTCATCATAGGCATGTTCATTTTTTCGGCCGGCTTCGGCTTGTTCAATGGCGCGCTGATCCGCATTGCGCTGACCGCCACCGGCGAATCGATGAGCCTGACCTCGTCCGCCATGAGCCTGCTGTACTGCATCTATATCTCGGGCGGGCTGGTGGTCTACAACCTGGTCGGCGAACAGTTCGATTACTCGCTGGGCTCCTACGCGCTGTTCAATGTGCCGCTGGGCCTGGTGATTTTTGTGTGCCTGATGCGTTTCGTTCAACAACACCAGCCGCGGCCGGAAGCACTGCCCCAGGCCGCCGTGTAAGCGCCGAGTATCTACACTTTGGAAAAGAGCCGAATGAGTTACTTCGATCTTGAGTATGAAGTCTTGATCCGGAACCTGAAGTCCGATTTTCTGGTATGCAAACAGCTGGAGTGGCAAGGCGATACACGGCTGCGCGCCGCGCGCGATATCTACAACAAGCACTTGCGGCGGCTGCAAAAATTCGTGCGCTCCAATTTCAGCCGCTTCGACGCCGGCAACATCTCTTCGCTGCTGGGCATTCCGGCCCGGCCGCTGGCGCCGGATGAAAAAGTCATCCAGCGCATCTGGATGGGCGGCCCGCCGCCGTCCATCGCGCTGGAAGCGATCAAGCTGTGGGACGGCGCCATCGATGAAGTGTCGGCCATCCATGACGTCCGCTACGAGAGTATCCTGTGGGTCTGGGATGCGCGCCAATTGCAGGGCGATGCGCTGTTTGTAGCCAGCCTGGACAGCACCCCGCCTTGCTGCACGATAGGCGCGTACGCGGCCGGCCGGCATCTGCATGCGGTCCGTTCGCTGCGCGCGCTGGCCAGCGGCCTGTGTCCCGAAATCCTCGGCCTGCTGGATGAATTGCACGCAAAAAAATACTACGTCAACCTGGCCGATTTTTTCAGGCTGCTGGTCTTGCGCGAATGCGGCGGCCTGTATCTCGACGCCGACACCATGCCGCATAAATCAGCCACCATCTTCCTGTCCAAGCCGGAAGTGCCGGACTATATGGACTTGCTGCCGGCGCAGGATGGCGGCGCCGCGCAGCCATGCCAGCTCAGCTGGATGAATCTGTACCACGATGAAAATGGCGTGCTGATCGCAAAAAAACACGATCCCGCCGTCGCCGCCATGGTCGGCCAGATGCGCCGGCAGTTACAAGCGATGGCGCTGCCTGCACCCGATAAAAAGCGCGATGCCGGCGCGGCCCGGGCCTATGCGGCGCTGCTGCACGACGCCACCTATGGCGTGTGGCGCCAGGGCATGGGGCGCAGCTTTATCGCCTGCCACGACCTGGCGCAGTCGTACTCGGTGCTGCACGACCAGAAAAAAGATATCATCATCAGCGGCTTGCACGGCATGCGGCTGGTGGTCGACGCCTTCACCAACGCCGCCGTGCCGCTGAACCCGCAAGAACGCCACAGCTACGACAAATGCATGGCCGCACTCGACAGGCTGGACTGGAAGCTGGAGCATATCCACGACCTGGAGCGGATCGCCGACGTCTGCTTCAGCGAGGAAGTGCCGCGCATGGCGTACGCGCCGCAACTGCGCGCCGAGCCGGCAAGCTGCCACTATTATTCCTTCCTGTCGCACGACGAAAAACTGGACCGCATCAATGCACTGTTTGGCGCCTACCTGGTCAGCAAGAATGCCGAGCGCATCCGGCGCGGCAATTTCTGGTCCAAGACCAAGGGCCGCGAACGGCAGCGGCATTTACACCCGCAGCTCGGCGGCCGCTCCGGCGCGCGCGCCTACGATCCCTCCTGACCGCCGATTTTCCATGTCCTCTGACACCGCGATTTTCAAGCCGGGCCGCAGCCTGGCCGACGAGCATAAAAACCACATCGCCAGCCTGCTGTTTTCAACCAGCTATCTGGAATACTGCTCGTTCGGCAACAAGCTGAACCTGCCGCTGCGACAATTGCAGCGGCGCCAGAATGTCGATCCCTACCTGGACCAGCTCACCGGCCTGTTCGACGGCGCGCACCGCTTCAGCGGTTTCTTTACCGCCGCCACCCTGGCCGAATTCGGCAACGTCGGCAGCGTGTCGCACTACCGCGACGAGATGAAGCCGATGGACGACGCCTACGACGCCTTCATCGCGGCCCATGCGCGCGACGGCGATTTTTTCGTGGCCAGCCTGGCGGTCGCCGAACACTGCCGCGGACAGGGCTGGTTCAACATCATGCTGAAGGAAATCGAACGCCGCGCACGCGAAAAAAACAGCCAGCGCATCGTGCTGACCGTGTGGGAAAACAGCGACGCCTTGCAGGTCTACCTGAAAAAAGGCTTCCGCAGCAGCGGCATCTTCGATTATGCGTACCCCTTGTTTTTCGACCGGCTGCATTTGCTTGAATACGATGAATTTTAAAAACGGTTTTTGATGAATGGAGCAGCGGATGGACCACACCATTGATAGCATCGACAAGAACAGCATCGCCGAACGCAATCTGTCGACGGTGGCGAAACAGGAATTCCGGCTGAACCAGCGGACCGATGGCGGTCCGCTGCGCGTGCTGTCCGACGCCGACTGGGCATTCTGGCGCGACAACGGCTACCTCGTCGTCAAGCAGGCGGTGGAAGCGGAAAAGATCGCGCGGCTGGAACAGCTGGTGTGGGAATTCGAAGAGATGGACCCGGCCGACCAGCGCACCTGGTATCCGGCAGAAAAAGCGCGCCTCAAAAGAACCGAGCTCAGTTTCAACGCCGGCATGATCGAGCTATATAATCACCAGTATCTGTGGGATGCGCGCCAGACGCCGCGGGTGCATGACGCGTTTGCCGATGTGTGGGGCACGCGCGAGCTGTGGGTATCGATCGACCGCATGAATTTTAATTTGCCGCCGGAGCCGGGCTTTGAATTCAAGAGCTTCATGCACTGGGATTACGACCCGGACACCGATCCGCAAAACGTCCAGGGCGTGCTGTCGGTCAGCGACCAGACCGATCCCGAAGTCGGCGGTTTTGTCTGCATTCCGGAGCTGTTCCGCAACTACCGGGCATGGCGCCTGGCGCAGCCGGACAAGTGGGATTGGTACCGGCCCGATGTGGCGGACCTGGAGCATGTGCCGGTGGCGCTGGAAAAAGGCGACCTGCTGATCTTCAACAGCAAACTGTGCCACGGCATCCGGCAAAACACGTCGCGCGACAAGGTGCGCATGGCGCAATACATTTCGATGATGCCGGCGCAACAGGATAATCAGGAATTACGTAATTGGCGGGTGCGCTCATGGTCGGAACGGCTGGCGCCGCAAGGCTACAGCCTGCACGGCGACCCGCGCCGCTGGGAGCAGACAAAATACCAGGCGGCGCAACTGAGCCCGCTGGGCGAACGGTTGCTGGGCCTGCGCGGCTGGCAGGATTAATGTTTTTTTGTTTGGATAATCATAAATGGATACCGGAGGAGTTTGATCATGGCACAGGGGTTGCAGCAAAAAGTCGGGCAGTTGTTCATGGTGGGTTTTGACGCCTTGCAGGCCAACGACCATATCAGGCAATTGATACGGCAGCAAAAGATCGGCGGCGTGATCCTGTTCCGCCGCAACGTGCACACGCCGGCCCAAGTGTCCGCGCTGTGCCGCGAGCTGCAGGAAATCAATGCCGAAGTCAGCGACGTGCCGCTGCTGATCGCGCTCGACCAGGAAGGCGGCATGGTGATGCGCATCGAGCAGGGCGTCACGCCGATCCCGGCCGCGATGGCGTTCCAGCAAGCCGGTTCGGTCGAGGATTGCGAACAGATGAACTTCATCAGCGGCGACGAGATGCGCCAGATCGGCATCAACATGCTGCTGGCGCCGGTGCTCGACGTGAACAACAACCGCCTCAATCCCGTCATCGGCGTGCGCGCCTACGGCGAAGAGCCGGAAACCGTCATCAAATACGGCATGGCGGCGATGCGCGGCCAGCAGGAATCCGGCGTCATCGTCACCGCCAAGCACTTCCCCGGCCATGGCGACACCGCCATCGACACCCATTACGCGATGGCGCTGGTGCCGCACGACAAGGCGCGCCTGCACGCGGTCGAACTGAGCCCGTTCAAGGCGGCGATCGCCAACGGCGTCGACGCCATCATGACCGCCCACGTGGTGTTCCCGGCGTTCGAACCGGACACCTCGCTGCCGGCCACGCTGTCCAAGGCCGTGCTGACCGATTTGCTGCGCGGCGAAATGGGCTACCAGGGCGTGGTGATTTCCGACTGCCTCGAAATGGCGGCGATTTCGGAAGGCATCGGCATCCCGCAAGGCGCCATCGCGACCTTGCAGGCCGGCGCCGACATCGTGCTGATTTCGCACCGCGAAGAACAGCAGCAAGCCGCCATCGATACCGTGCTGAAAGCGGTCGAGCAGGGCGAGATCGCGATAGCACGCATCGATGAAGCGCTGCGGCGGGTGCAAAAACTGAAGCAGGTCAAGGCGGTGTCGGCATGGCGCGATCGTCCGGTCGAGCCGCAGCACCTGATGAAACCGGAAGCGGTGGCGCTGTCGAAAAAACTGCAAAAGGCCGCGCTGCACGTGCAAGGCGATTTCCGGCCGCTCGACCCGGCGCTGCCGGTGACGCTGATCACCGTCGAAGTGCGTTCGCGCAGCGAGATCGATGAAGTGGCGCTGGGCCGCAACAAGGAAGCGCGCAGCTCGATGCTGCCGGCCTTGCGGCAGGCGGGACTGGACGTGCGCGAATACGCCTTGTCGGCCGAAGCGCTGGAACAGGAAGTGAACGGCGCGATCGCGTTCGCCGAAGGCGCGCGGCAAATCGTCGTGCAAACCTATAACGCCATGTTCGTCGAAGGCCAGCGGCGCTTGCTGGCGGCGCTGCCGCAAGACAAACTGTGGCTGGTCGCCGGCCGCCTGCCGTACGACCTGGACCTGGCCGAAGGCGCGCAAGGCCGCCTGGCGGCCTATGGCTGCCGTCCTGCCGCGCTGGAACCGGTGGTGGAGAAGCTGGCGACGGCGGCGTAAGGCTGTCTCCAGAGACATAAAAAAAAC
>NZ_HG322949.1:326542-424084 GCF_000723165.1 Janthinobacterium agaricidamnosum NBRC 102515 = DSM 9628 | reverse complement strand
GACGATTGATCCTTAAGAAGACCGTGTCCCGGGCGGCAGCACCGAAAGCGCAATCAGCGCGAACGGTCCGAGCAACAGGCCGATCACAAACCACAGTCCGCCGTTGCGCCCCCGCTGGCCGGCCAGCACCCAGCACGCTATGGCAAACAAAAACATGAAAGTCAGCAAGATCACCATCGCATCCTCCTTGTCGGAATGATGCAATATTACATCAAAGAAAAGACTTTCAGGCAATTCAGCCCAACGCCGATTTAGCGCTGCACGTGCAAGGTGATGACGCGCTTGCTCGGGCCGCCATCGCCGCCGGCACCCGGCTTCGGCGGCTCGGTATCGCATGAGCCGCAGGAACCGCAACCGCTGCCGCAGCCCGGCGCGATCTTGAACAGCCGGGACATCATTTCATCGTTCGCGCCGCAGCGCACCAGCCCGGCCACGATGCGCTTGCGCAGGCCGGCCGGCAAGTACCGGGTCGAGAAGTGCAGCAGCGCGGCCGCGACGATCAGTGCCACAATCAAGCTTTGCAACATATCAGGCTCCCAGCAGGACAGCGATGTGATAGGTGATGAACGAGGCGCCGTAGGCCAGCGCGAACATGTAGCCGGCCATCATCAGCGGATAACGCCAGCCGCCGGTTTCGCGCTTGACCACGCTCAGCGTCGACAGGCACTGCGGCGCGAAGACATACCAGGCCAGCAGCGACAGCGCGGTCGCCAGCGACCAGGACTGGGCGATCAGCGGGCTCAGGGTGGTGGCCAGCGCATCGCCGGTTTGCGACAGCGCGTACACGGTGCCCAGCGCGCCGACCGCGACCTCGCGCGCCGCCATGCCCGGCACCAGCGCGATGCAGATTTGCCAGTTGAAGCCGATCGGCGCGAAGATCACTTCCAGGCCGCGGCCCAGGATGCCGGCCATGCTGTAGTAAATCGGCGGATGGGTGGCGCCGTCCGGTGCGCCCGGGAAGGTGCTGAGGAACCACAGCAAGATCATCAGCGTCAGGATGATGGTGCCGACCCGGGTCAGGAAGATCTTGGCGCGTTCCCACAGGCTGAGCGCCAGGTTGCGCAGGTGCGGCCAGTGGTAGGCCGGCAATTCCAGCATCAGCGGCTGCATGCGCTTGGAGCCCATGCCGCGTTTCATGATCCAGGCCACCAGCATCGCCGAGACGATGCCGGCGAAGTACAGCGCAAACAGCACCAGGCCTTGCAAGCTCATGAAACCGGCGACTTCACGCTCGGGAATGAAGGCGGCGATGATCAGCGCATACACCGGCAAGCGCGCCGAACACGTCATCAGCGGCGCGATCATGATGGTCACCAGGCGGTCGCGCGGATTCTGGATGGTGCGCGCCGCCATCACGCCGGGAATCGCGCAGGCAAAGCTCGACAGCAGCGGAATGAAGGCGCGGCCGGACAGGCCGACCCCGCCCATCAGGCGGTCCAGCAGGAAGGCCGCGCGCGGCAGGTAGCCGCAATCCTCCAGGCTCAGGATGAAAAAGAACAGGATCAGGATTTGCGGCAGGAACACCAGCACGCTGCCGGCGCCGCCCAGGATGCCTTCGACCAGCAGGCTTTTCAGGTGGCCGTCGGGCATGGTTGCGGTCAGCGTCTTGCCGAGACTGTCGATGCCGGCGGTGATCATGTCCATCGGCGTGGTCGCCCAGGTGAACACGGCCTGGAAAATCAGGAACATGATGATCGCCAGGATGATCGGCCCGAGCACCGGGTGCAATACGATATTGTCGATTTTCTCGGTCAGGTTGCCGGTGTCGCGCACGTCGTTGCTGACGGCGGCCAGGATGCGCCGCACTTCGCGCTGGGTTTGCTCGACCGAGACCGCGTCGATGGCCGCCAGCGGCTGCGCCTCGACCTTCGTCAACGGCATCATCTTGTCGAGCGCGTTCAGCAGCGCTTTTTCGCCATCGTGCTGCACCGCCACGGTTTCCACCACCGGCATGCCCAGTTCGGCGGCCAGTTTTTCGCTGTCGATCACCAGGCCGCGCCTGCGCGCCACGTCGACCATGTTCAGCGCCAGTATCATCGGCAAGCCGAGGCGCTGCACTTCCAGCACCAGGCGCAGGTTCAGGCGCAGGTTGGTGGCGTCGACCACGCAGACGATCGCGTCCGGCCGCGGATCGCCGCGCCGCAAGCCGCCGACCACGTCGCGCGTGATCGCTTCATCCGGCGTGGTGGCGGACAGGCTGTACGCGCCCGGCAAATCGAGCACGCGGATGGCGCGCCCTTGCGGCGACGTGAAATGGCCTTCCTTGCGCTCGATGGTGACGCCGGCGTAGTTCGCCACTTTCTGGCGCGAACCGGTGAGGCGGTTGAACAAGGCGGTCTTGCCGCAGTTCGGATTTCCCAGCAATGCAATTTGCGGCGCCTGCGCCACAGGCTGCACCGGTTTTTCTACAGCGCCCATGTTTATTCCGGTTGGATGGTGATCAGTGCCGCTTCGAAACGGCGCAATGCGAAAGTGGAATTGCCGACCCTGATGGCCAGCGGATCGCCGCCGGGAATGCCGCGCTTGAGCATGCGGATCCGTTCACCCGGTACGAAACCGAGTTCCATCAGGCGCCGCGGCAAATCGACGCCGTCATCCAGCTGGCCTGGCTCGCAGGGCGTGATATGCAGCACCGTCCCGTACTGGCCGACGGCCAGTGCATCGAGGGTGGTAGTGGCAGGCGCAAGACTCATGAACACATTCCAAAATTCTAAATTCTGTTAACCATCAAGTGAAAGACCATGCCGCGCTGCATTACCACGGCCTGTTCTACAGCTTGCTCTACAGCTTATTTATGCAATGTTGTGTAATACAGACAAAGGCAAAAAATCCATCGCAAGCGAGCGAAAACCACCCGCACATTATAATCGGAATGCGAATGACTTTTATTTCGACAGCCTTAAGACGGCGTTAAGACGAACTCGGCGGCAAGGCCGACAGCATACCGAAACCCCGCCATCCTTGCACTGCGCGCCCTCGGCCAGCCCTGCTGCAGCCGGCCGAAAACCCGGCTGCGCCGCGTGTTTGATCAAATCGCTTGCAAAATGATCGGCTTTGCGAGAGAATAGAAAACGTAATGATAATGATTCTCATTAAAACAGTAGCAAGTTTGTGAAATCGGACAGACTTGCGCATTAACGAATACGTAGTCAATCTTCCTGAAGTTCTCGCCAGAAGGTGTATCGATGATTGTATGTGTCTGCAACAACATATCTGATCGTGAAATCCGTCAAGCCGTTGATCTGGGCCTCAGCACGATGGCCGAGCTGCGCCGCGACCTGGGTGTCGCCACGTGCTGCGGCAAATGCCACAGTTGCGCCAAGGAAGTCTTGAAAGAACATCTCGCCCAGACCGACGGCATGCGCGAAGTGGTGCTGCAACGGGCCGTACTGACCACCTAAGGATCACCATGAACTCGATGACGATGATGCCCCGGTCCGATATGGGACTGGCACAGCCGCAGTTTGCCACGCTGAAAGCCAAGCGCGGACAAATGGCGCCGCTGGCCGGCATCATTGCATTGCACGTGGTGGCCTTGTACCTGTTCCAGAGCGGCTTGCTGAGCAAGGCCGTCCATGCCGCGATGCCGGAAGTGATCAACATCAGTTTCGTCACGCCGCCGGCGCCGCCCAAAGAGACCCCGCCATCGTTGCCGAAAACCGTAGACATCGTCGCGCCGCAACCGCCAGCCATCATTCCGCCGCTGCCGTTGCTGGCCATTGCGCCGGCCGAACCGACCATCACCCCGCCGCAAGCGCCAGCCGAATCGGCGCCGGCAGCGGCCGTAGCCGCACCGCCGGCGCCGCCGCAAAAACCGGCGCCGGCGACGCCGCGTACCGTGTCCAGCGTCGAATACATCAAGGCGCCGCAACCGGTCTACCCGAATATTTCGCGCCGCCTCGGCGAAACCGGGATCGTCGTGTTGCGCATCCTGATCAGCGAAAAAGGCTTGCCCGAACAAGTCATGATACAGAAATCATCCGGCTCGTCCAACCTCGATGAAGCGGGCCGCCAGGCCGCGCTGCGCGCGCTGTTCAAGCCGCTGATCGAAAATGGCAAGGCAGTGTCGGTGTTCGTCATCGTACCGCTGAATTTCCAGCTGAGCTGAGCCAGTTTGTCCTGACCGCGGGGCGCCGCCGCCCCGCTTGTACCTTCCTCGCTAGCAGACGCCAGCCAACCAGCACCTTGTGCCGGTGATTGTTTTTGCTTGTTTAAGTCTGCCAGCCTACATCCCCGGGCCGGCAGACTCTTTTTTTGGCCGCTCGCTTTTTCGTGCTGATATCCCGCTTTAAATCTCGGCCCACATGCGCAGCAGATTGTGATAATGGCCTGCCAGTCCGACCAGCGCTTCGCTGTCGCCACGTTCTCCCCGCTCTGCCCGCAATTGCTGGATATTCTGGTCCAGCTCGAACAGCATGGCCCGTTTCCAGTCGTCGCGCACCATGCTCTGGGTCCACAGGAAGGAACTGACACGCTCGCCGGCGGTGACCGGCATCACCCGGTGCACGCTCGATGACGGATAAACGATGGCGTCGCCGGCCGGCAGTTTTACTTCATGCGTGCCGTAGGAATCGACCACCACCAGTTCGCCGCCTTGATACTCTTCCGGCTCGCTGAGGAACAGCGTCGACGACACGTCGGCGCGCATCGCTTGCCCGCCACCCAGCGGCGTGCGGATCGCGCCGTCGATATGCAGGCCGTAATGCTCGCCGCCGGCGTAACTGTTGAAAAACGGCGGTAAGATGCGCAGCGGCAGCACCGCCGAAAAGAACAGCGGATGGGCGCTCAGCGCGCGGCTGACGATCTCGCCCAGCTCCAGCGCCAGCGGCGAACCTTCCGGCAATTGCCGGTTGCGCTTGACTTGCGCGCCCTGCGCACCGACGCTGGCGCGGCCGTCGATCCAGTCGCTGTGCGCCAGGCGCTGGCGAAAGCCGGCGACTTGTTCGGGCGTCAGCACGCCGGGGATATGCAACATCATCTTCCATCCTTTTTTCAGAAAAAAACCGCACCCCGATTATCGCATCGCGGCGCCTCAAGACCGAGCCCGAACAGTCAAAATCCGCCAAAAAGATCGCCAAAAGCCGGGCCTCAAAAACGGCCCGCAACACGAATGAAAATGGTTGTCATTTTCATCAACAAATTAAAAACGGGAAAATATGGCATTCGGCCTGCGAATGGGATTTATTCTCACGAAAAAAGCGTCAAATATACGGAAAAATGACGATCCAGGCGCGAAAACGCGGGTATTTTGCGTTATCATGCGGGCATACAAGGATGACGTTCGACAGACCATCAGGCAGCAACCGCCACCCGGAATGGGCCGACACCGCATCCACATCGACCACCAAATTTAAGGAGTCCTCCATGAAGGGCGATAAAGAAGTCATCCGCTTGCTCAACGCGCAGCTCACCAACGAACTGTCGGCCATCAACCAGTACTTCCTGCATGCACGCATGTACAAACACTGGGGCCTGGAAAAGCTGGGCAAGAAGGAATACGAAGAATCGATCGGCGAAATGAAACACGCCGACAAACTGATCGACCGCATCCTGATGCTGGACGGCCTGCCTAACCTGCAAGCGCTGCACAAATTGCTGATCGGTGAAAACACCCCGGAAATCCTGGAATGCGACTTGAAACTGGAACGCGCCGCGCACGTGACCGTCAAGGAAGGCATCGCCACCTGCGAAAAAGCCGGCGACTATGTCTCGCGCGACCTGTTCCTGATGATCCTGGAAGACACGGAAGAGCATATCGACTGGCTCGAAACGCAGATCGACCTGATCGCCAAGATCGGCATCCAGAACTACCTGCAAAGCCAGATGGCTGTCGAGGAATAATCCCCGCGGCGTCAAGGCTCACATACAAAAAAACCGGCTTTACGCCGGTTTTTTTATGCCTGCAAATGTTCAAGCCTGCCTGGCTGCAGATTTGAGCTTGACGAACAACACGGCCACGGCCGCGCACAGCAGCAATGCCCCCGCCAGCCGGATCACGTTTTCCGGATTGCCGCCCAGCCAGCTGCGGTAATACAGCGGCAAGGTGAAGATCTGGATGATCATCGGGATCACGATGAACATATTGAAGATCCCCATGTACACTCCGGTGCGCTGCGGCGGGATGCTGCCGGCCAGCATGATGTAGGGATTGCCCATGATGCTGGCCCACGCCATGCCGATGCCGACCATCGGCACCAGCAGCAGCGCCTCGCTGTGGATCAGCGGCAGGCACAGCATGCCGATGCCGGCCGCCGTCAGGCATACGCTGTGCATGACCTTCGGCCCGAAGCGGCGCGTGCACGGCACCAGCGCGAACGCCGCGATGAAGGCGATGAAGTTATAGAAGGCGCCGACCTGGCCATTCAACAAGCCGGCGTCGCGGAAGCCCTGCGAGGCCGGATCGGTGGTGTGGAACATGGTGGTCGACAGCGACAGCGTGATGTACTGCCAATAGCAAAACATGGCATACCACTGGAACAGCTTGACCACCGCCAGTTGCTTCATCGTCGGCGGCATTTCGCGCACCGCCAGCACGATATCGCCCAGCATGTGGCGCCAGCCCGGCGGCCGCGCGCTGATCTCTTGCAGCTGGTCCGGCGACAGCGGATGTTCCGGCGTGGTCTTCAGGGTCCACAGCACCGAGGCGATCGAAAAGAACGCGCCGATCATGAAGGCGACGATGACGATGTGCGGGATGTGGCTGCCATTGACGGCGTCCTTGTTCATGCCGAACAGCACCAGCAGCGACGGCGTCAGGTAGGCCAGCGTCTGCCCCAGGCCGGTGAACGCGCTCTGGGTCAGGAAGCCGATCGAGTGCTGTTTTTTATCCAGCTTGTCGCTGACAAAGGCGCGGTACGGCTCCATCGTCACGTTGTTGGCGGCGTCGAGTATCCACAGCAGGCTGGCGGCCATCCACAGCGTCGGGCTGAACGGCATCAGCAGCAGGCCGATGCTGCACAGGATCGCGCCGATCAGAAAGTACGGCGTGCGCCGGCCCCAGCGCGTGACGGTACGGTCGCTCATCGCGCCGATGACAGGCTGCACCAGCAAGCCGGTCATCGGCCCGGCCAGCCACAGGTACGGCAGGCTGGCCGCGTCGGCGCCGAGGTAGTTGTAGATCGGGCTCATGCTGCTTTGCTGCAGCCCGAAGCTGAACTGGATGCCGAAGAATCCGATGTTCATGTTGACGATCTGCCAGAACGACAGATGCGGTTTGTGCAGCGTCCTGGTGTGTCCCTTGGCGCTCATATGGTTCCCGGATTAAGTGGTACGCTCAAGCCACAGCATAGCCCATGGCTGCAAAAACACCTTGCCGCTCAGTTCCACGCCGCTCAAGCCGTCGCGCCAGCCGCCTTGCGGCAAGTCGCACGCGACGCTGCGGGCGCCGAAATTGCTCAGGTTGAGGAAGCGCGGTCCGCGCATCAGCGCCAGCACCGCCGCGTCGCCCGACGCCAGCAACTGGCGCGGCGCGTCGGCGGCCAGCGCCTCGTGGCGGCGGCGCAATTCGATCAGCTGGCGCAAGCCGGAAAACAGCCGTCCAACCACGCTGCTGCGGTCGTAGCGCCAGGCCAGCAGGGTGTCGTCGAACAGCGGCCGTTGCAGCCAGCGGCTATCCATCGCCCGGTCGGCCCGGCGGCTGTACGAATAATCGTTGGTCATGCCCAGTTCATCGCCCATGTACAGCATCGGCAAGGCGCCGAAACTGAGCGCCAGGCCATGCAGCAGCAGCAAACGGCGCAGCGCCAGGTCGCGCTCCCCGGCGTCGGCCGCGCTTTCCAGCCCGGTCAGCGAAGCCGCCATGCCGTTGCTGCCGTGCGCCTTGTCGGCGCTGCTGCTCTGGAATGCCGCGCCGCGCGCGAAACTGCCGTTGGCGCCGGCGAAAAACGCGGCGATGCGCGCCAGCCGCGCCGGGCCGTCGGCGCCGGCTTCGTTCAGCAGCACGTTCCAGCCGATGTCGTCGTGGCAGCGCACATAGCTGAGCCAGCACGCCGCCGGCGGCAGCGGCGGCGTGGCCTTGACCACTTCGCGCAGCAAACCGGTATCCTGTTCCGCCAGCGCGCCCCAGCCGGCCGCCATCAGGCTGCTGTGATAAGCGATATGGCATTCCGGCGCGGCGTCACTGCCGAAATAAGCCGGCAACTTCGGCGTCGGCACGATGGCTTCCGCCTTCATCAGCACGCCCGGCGCGGCGATCTCGACGATCGCGCGCATCGCCTGCAGCAGCATGTGCGCTTCCGGCTGGTTCATGCTGTCGGTACCTTCGCGCTTCCACAGGAAGGCCGTGGAATCGAGGCGGAACACTTCCACGCCGCGGTTGGCCAGGCCCAGCATGGCCGACATCATCGCACTAAACACCGCCGGGTTGGCGTAGTTCAGATCCCACTGGTATGGATAAAAAGTGGTCCAGACCCAGCGCTGCAACGACGCATCGAAAGTGAAATTGCCGGGCGCCGCCTGCGGGAAAATCTGGCCCAGCGTCGCTTCGTAACGGTCCGGCATCGCGCGGTCCGGGAAGGTATGGAAGAATTCGCGCAGCAGCGGATCGCCATTCTTGGCGCCCAGCGCCCATGCATGGTCGTCGGCGACATGGTTCAGGATCAGGTCGGAACACAGGCTGATGCCGGCGTCGCGCAATTGCGCCGTCAGCGATTCCAGGTCCGCGTTGCTGCCCAGTTCGGGATCGACTTCATCGAAACTGGCGACCGCAAAACCGCCGTCGCTTTCGCCGGCGCGCGGGCGCAGGAACGGCAGCAAATGCAGGTAGGTGACGCCCAGTTCGCGCAAATGCGGAATCCGCTGCGCCACGCCGTTCAGGCTGCCGCCGAAACGCTGCACATAGGCGCTGTAGCCCAGCATCCACTGGCTGGAAAACCAGTCCGGCCGGGCCAGCCGTTCGGCGTCGAGCCGCAGCAGCGCCGCCGGACGGGCCGCATGCAGCCGGCCCACGCTTTCCATCAGGTCGCAAAACCATGGCAGGAAATCGGCGCGGCCGCCGTACAAGCGCCCAAGGCGCTCGAACAGCACCGGCTCCTGCCGCGTGTAGCGGCGCGCCGCCTCGGTCTGCAAGTGAACGGGCATCGCCGCCAGCAGACACTCCAGCGGGGTTTTCTCAGACATCATAAAATCCAATCCGGTTTAAAACGTATATTTAAGGCTGACCTTGGCGGAACGGCCGGTGATCGAGCGGGCGGCATGGCCGTCGCCTTCCACTTCGGTATAACCGATCTTGTCGAGCAGGTTGTTGGCGCTCAGCGAGATCTGGGTTTGCGGCGTGATCTGGTAATTGATGAACGCGTTCAATACCTGGTAGGCCGGCAGCACGATGGTGTGCGCATCGTCGCCCCACGACTTGCCGGTGCCGATGTAGGTGGCGCCGAAGGTGGCGTCGCCCCACTCATAGGTCGGCGCCAGCTGGTACACCACCGGCGCCTGGCGCCGCGGGCTGTTGCCGATCACCGCTTCGTCGCCCGGCGCGGTGCCGGTGATGCGCGCGTGGGTATAAGTCAGGCCGCCGGTGATGCGGAAGCCGCCGGCGCTGTACGCCGTTTCCAGTTCCACGCCCTTGGCGTCGTAGTCGTTGGCGGTGCTGATCTGGGTCGTCGCTTCGAAATTGCTTTCCCTGGTCTTGGCCTGGAACAGCGTGACGAAGGCGCTCAGCGGACCCTGGCGCCATTTCACGCCGCCTTCGATCTGCTTGACGGTGTTGATATTGACCGGCGCGCTGCCGTCCAGCGGCGTGCCGAACAGGATGCGGTCGGCGTTGAACGCGACGCCTTCGCTGACCCGCGCGAACAGCGCCAGGTTTTTTTGCAGCTGGTAGTTGCCGCCCACCGAATACGAAGTGTGGTTCAGCGAATAGTCGACATTCTGCGCCGTCGCCGCCTGGTATTGCAGCGCGCCGGACGCATTCGCGGTGGCGATGTTGGCGCTGCCGCTGGCGCGCTGGTGGTCTTGCCGCACGCTGCCGTCGATATTCAGCGCGCCGCTTTCCCAGCCCAGGTTCAGGTACGGCGAGGTGGTCTTGTAATCGACGTCGATGGCGCGCGAGCAGCAGCCGCCGAAGGCCGGTCCGACCAGGCCCGGCGTGGCGCTGGCGGTTTTCAGCAGCGCCGGGCTGTCGCCGCTCGCCTGCAGCAGGTACTGGTTGAAGTTCCAGGTCAGCGCCAGCTTCTGGTTCGACAGGTACAGGCCGGCGGTGGTGGTCAGCTTGCCGCCGCCGACCTCGAACGTCTTGGCCACCTTGGTGTCGCTCAGCGTATTGCTGGCGTCGTCGATCGAGGTATTGAACACCACCGCCGAAAAGGCGCGGCCATTGTAGGCCTTGCCGGTATTCGGGCCGCTGGCGAACACGTAGTTGCCATTCTTGCCGTTATCGCCGGCGAACACGCCGATGAAGCGGCCGGAGTTTTGCGAAGTGCGGAAGTTTTCGCTCAGTTTCCAGCCGTCGTCGAGCTTGAACGACGACTCCAGCCCGATCGAGTCGCTGCGCACGTGCAGGCCGTCGTTGACGTTGGTCGAGATCGGCTGGTTGTTCTTGCCGAGCACCACGTCCGGCACCCAGTTCTTCGAATAAAAACTGACTTTGCGCGGATCGATGCCCGGGATTTCGGAAATCTGGCCATTGTTCACCTGCACCGGCACCGGCAGCGCGGTCGGCGATTTGTCGTCCAGGTGCTTGAACGAGACGCGCACAAAACCGTTGTCGAATTCATGCGTCAGGTTGCCGCGGATCTGGCCGCCGTCTTCGCTGTTGACGCCGGTGTGGCGGATGCCTTCGCCGTTGCGGTAAGAGCCGCCGATGAAGAAACGGGTACGCTCGGAAATCGGCGCGCCGTAATCGAAATCGACCCGCGTTTCATCGTAGCCGAGGCCGTGGCTGATGCCGATGCTGCCGCCCTTGTCCTTGCCGTTTTTGCCGATGAAATTGATGATGCCGCCCGGCGAGTTGGTCGCCAGCGTCGACGCGGCGCCGCCGCGCACCACTTCCAGGTGGTCCAGCGTGCCGTCGATCTTGACGAAACTGTCCGGGGTGGTGAAGTTGAAGTCGCCGAATTGCAGCACCGGCAAGCCGTCTTCCTGGATTTGCACGTAGCGCGAACCGCCGGCCGAAATCGGCAAGCCGCGCACGGTGATGTTGGCGTTGCCCTCGCCGCCCGACGATTCGGCGCGCAAACCCGGCACCGAACGCAATACCTCCGACGCGCTGGTCGGCGCGTTATTCAGGATGGTGTCCAGCTCCATGGTGCTGACCGAATTACTCGACTTCATTTTCGACGCGCCGCCGGTACTGCCGGTAACGACGATGCGTTCCAGGTTCAGGCCATCGGCCGGCGCCGCATTGGCGCCGGCAGCGTCAGGGGCTTGCTGGGCGTGGGCGGCGCCCAGTTGCAGCATCGCGACCGCGACGGCCGCGGCCATGCAGCCAAGTTTGGCAATACGTGTATCCATCATCGTCTCCGTTATTGTGCGTGGCCGCGTCGTGGCGGCCGCTGTCATGAATCCAGTCTGATGCGCAGCGGGCGCACATGCTGGGCAAGTGCGCCATTATTCATCGAATGAAAATTTATTGCAATCGATTGCATATAAGCGCCGCAACATGCAATTTGCGTTGTTTTTACGCAAAAACCTAAAGTTTCATGCAGGAGAAATACGCTTCATTAATCGAAACGCCAAGATTTTCATGCTGCATTGCAACATGAAAAATCACAGAAAATTGAAGATTATTGCAATCGGTTGCAATTCATCAGTTGCAATAATTAACAGCTGCTGGAGGCGCGCACCATCAATTCGGTCGGCAACTGGTTCGACGCCATCGGCGTGCCGTCGACCAGCGCCAGCAGCGACGACACCAGCGCCCGGCCGGCGGCGCGGATCGGCTGGCGCACGGTGGTCAGCGGCGGATGGAAATACGCGGCCAGCTCGATATCGTCGTAGCCGACCACCGCCACCTGTTCCGGCACAGACCAGCCATGCTGGCGCAGGGCGCTGATGGCGCTCATCGCCAGCAAGTCGCTGCAGGCGAAGATCGCGTCGAACGCCGTGCCGCGCCGCATCAGCTCCTGCACCGCCAGCGCGCCGCCCTGCGGCAGGAAGGAGCCCGGCACATACAGCTGCTCTTCGCAATCGATGCCGCGCATGCCCAGCGCCTCGGCATACCCCTGGTGGCGCTGCGCCACTTCGGGCAGGTTGATGTCGCCGAAAAAGGCGATCCGCCGGCGTCCCTGTCCCAGCAAGTGTTCCGCCGCCAGCCGGCCGCCGGCCACGTTGTCGCCGCCGACGGTGCAATACAGCTGCTGCGGCATGTGCGCGCCCCACACCACGATCGGTACCTGGCGCGCCGCCAGCTGGTTCAACTGGTCGTGATGGCGCCACTGGCCGATCAGGATGATGCCGATCACGCGGCCGCTGTCGAACGATTGCGCGGCCGCGTCCAGCGTTTCGGCGTCGACCCGCGAAATCAGCATGTCGAAACCCTGCTCGGTCAGCGCATCGGCCAGGCTGCCCAGCATGCCGAGGAAAAACGGGTCCGACAAATGCTGGCGCGTCGCCGCGTCATACGGCACCACCACGCCGACCGTGCGGTTTTGCTTCAGGCGCAGGTTTTGCGCGCCGATATTGATCGAGTAATTCAGCGAGCGCGCCAACTCCATCACGCGCGCGCGGGTTTCCTGGTTGACCAGCGGACTGCCGCTCAGCGCGCGCGAGACGGTTGACGTCGACACGCCGGCCAGGCGCGCGATGTCGGCCATTTGCAGGCGCTGCTGCGCCTTCGGATCGTTATTTTTATGCATGGTGTGCGGACCGCTGGTGAACAATCTGCCGCTTACTGCGGAACGGTGTCCTTGAACGAGGGACGTTCCGACAATTTGTCGAACAGCCGGCCCAGCGCCGGATGCTGCGCGCGCCAGTCGATTTCGGGAAAGCGGAAGCTGAGCCAGCCCAGCGCGCAGCCGACCGCCACGTCGGCCAGCGTATACTTCTTGCCGGCGCAAAATGCGCTGTCGCCCAGCTTGCGTTCCAGTTCCGCCAGGCCGTGTCTCACCTTGGCCAGCTGGCGCGCGATCCACTCGGGGCTTTGCTGTTCCGGCGCACGCAGCGTGCGTTCCAGCCGCGCCAGCACGCCGGCGTCGAGGATGCCGTCGGCCAGCGCTTCCCAGCACTTGACGTCGGTCCGTTCGCGGCCATTCGCGCCCGGCAGCAATTTGCAGACCGGCGTCAGCGTGTCCAGGTATTCGACGATGACGCGCGAATCGTGCAGCGCGCTGCCGTCTTCCATCACCAGGCAGGGCACTTTGGCGAGCGGATTGCAGAGCTGTATCCTGGTGTCGGGCGCCCAGACGTTTTCAAGTTCAAACACGTAATCGAGCTTTTTTTCCGCCAGCACGATGCGGACTTTGCGGACATACGGGCTGGCAAGGGAACCGATCAGTTTCATGGTCACTTCTAATAAAGGGCTGGATGCCAGTATAACATCGCAAGTCACTCGGCCAGCCTTGCACTGCCTATACAACAGTTACGGGTTTGCACCGCCCAGCGGTGGTAAAATCCCGCTTTGACGCTGGCCGCGCCGCGCTCCAGGCCCGCGCGCCGGCACGGCGGCGCCAGCACGGCGGCGCCAGCCGCCAGACCAACCATTTCTTTAACTTGCGTCCGCTCCCATGACTTCTACTACTCCGTACTCCACGCTGTCGGCCCTCTCCCCGCTGGATGGCCGTTACGCCGCCAAGACCGATTCCCTGCGCCCGATCCTGTCCGAAGCGGGTTTCATGCACCACCGCGTGAAAGTGGAAATTTCCTGGTTGCAAGCATTGTCGCAAGCCGGCTTTGCCGAAATCAAGCCGTTCTCGGCCAGCGCGAATGCCTTGCTCGACAAGATGGCGGCCGATTTCAGCGAAGCCGACGCGGCGCGCATCAAGGCCATCGAAGCGGTCACCAACCATGACGTCAAGGCGGTCGAATACTGGCTCAAGGAACAAGTGCAAGACGTGCCGGAACTGGTCGCGGCCTCGGAATTCATCCATTTCGCCTGCACTTCGGAAGACATCAACAACACCTCGCACGGCATGATGCTGAAAGCCGCGCGCGACAAGGTGATGCTGCCGACGCTGCAAGGGCTGCTGGCCAAGCTGACCCAGATCGCCCACGACAACGCCGACGTATCGCTGCTGGCGCGCACCCACGGCCAGGCGGCCAGCCCGACCACCCTGGGCAAGGAATTCGCCAACGTCGTGGCACGCTTGCAGCGTGCGGTCCAGCGCATCGGACAAGTGGAAATCCTCGGCAAGATGAATGGCGCGGTCGGCAACTACAACGCGCACCTGTCGGCCTACCCCGACTTCGACTGGCCGGCGTTTTCCAAGGCCGTCATCGAACAGCGCCTCGGCCTGGTGTTCAATCCGTACACCATCCAGATCGAACCGCACGACTACATGGCCGAGCTGTTCGACGCGTTCGCCCGCGCCAACACCATCTTGCTGGACTTGAACCGCGATATCTGGAGCTATGTGTCGCTCGGTTACTTCAAGCAAAAAACCAAGGCCGGCGAAATCGGTTCGTCGACCATGCCGCACAAGGTCAACCCGATCGACTTTGAAAACTCGGAAGGCAACCTGGGCCTGGCCAACGCCGTGCTGAAACACCTGTCCGAAAAATTGCCGGTATCGCGTCTGCAGCGCGACCTGACCGATTCGACCGTGCTGCGCAATATCGGCGTCGGCCTCGGTTATACGTTGCTGGCCTACGACAGTTGCCTGCGCGGCTTGAACAAGCTGGAAGTGAATCCGGCGCGGCTGGCGCAAGACCTCGACGCGACCTGGGAAGTATTGGCCGAGCCGGTACAAACCGTGATGCGCCGCTACGGCATCGAAAATCCGTACGAGCAACTGAAGGAATTAACCCGCGGCAAAGGCATTTCGCGCGAGGCGCTGCAGGAATTCGTCAACGGCCTGGCGATTCCGCAAGAAGCCAAGGACTTGCTGTTGGCCATGACGCCAGCCAATTACATCGGCATTGCGGCGCAATTGGCACGCGCAATTTGATGCTTTAAGCCTGTCTTAAGGACAAGATCATGTCATCCGGGCCGGTCGTTGCGGCTGGCCCGGAATAAAATTAGTTTCATATAGCGTAGTGATACTATTATTTTAAGTTGTTTTCGCGTATTTTAGTGGAGTGCAGCAACAAGCAACAGGTCGCCGCCAGCGGCGGGAATAAAATTAGTTCCACCCAGCATATTTTGTTTTTCTTTGGTAGTATTAGTCCTAATACGTACTATTTACCAGAAAGCAGCCACATGCAACGCTATACCAAAACCGCAATGTTATTGCACTGGCTAATCGCCTTGCTGATCATTGCCGCCTTCACACTGGGCCTGGTGATGACCGGCATCCCCGGTTTCAGTCCCAGCAAACTGAAATACTTTTCATGGCATAAATGGCTGGGCGTGACCGTCCTCGGCCTCGCCTGCCTGCGCGTGCTGTGGCGTCGCTTCAACGTGCCGCCTCCGCATCCGCTCAATATGCCGGTCTGGCAAAAGAAGGCGGCCGACGGCATGCACATCGTGCTGTACCTGCTGATTTTCGGCGTGCCGGTTTCCGGCTACCTGTTTACGCTGGCGGCCGGCATACCGGTGGTGTACCTGGGCCTGTTCCAGCTGCCGGTATTCATGGCGCCGAATCCGGAGTTGAAACCCCTGCTCAGGGAAATCCACTACCTGTTGAACATGACCATGGCCGCCGCGGTTGCCGCGCACGTGCTGGCCGCGTTGAAACACCAATTCATCGATCGCGACGGCGTACTCCAGCGCATGCTGCCGTGATTCAGTCATTACCCCATCGATTCCCCGCCGGCGATCGTTCTTTCGTTCTCGACAAATAGCATGACCACTATTACCTCAGGAGTTGTTTCATGAAAATTACACACCGCATCGTTCTCGCTTCCCTGCTCGGCCTGTCGCTGGTCGCCAGCGCCGCCACCCTGCTGAAAACCGACCCCGCCAAAAGCAGCGTCTCGGCCACCTTCAAGCAAATGAATGTGCCGGTCGAATCGCCGTTCAAGAAGTTCAATATCGTGATCGACTACAACGCCGCGACGCCGGATGCGTCGAAAGCGACGGTCGACATCGAAACCGCCAGCCTCGACATGGGCGACCCGGAATACAACAAGGAAGTGACCAAGAAAGAATGGTTCAATTCCGCGCAATTCCCGAAAGCCAGTTTCGCCTCGACCAGCATCAAGGCGGCCGGCGCCGGCAAGCTGAACGTCACCGGCAAGCTGACCATCAAGGGCAAGACCGTCGACGTGGCCTTCCCGCTGACCGTCAAGACCGAAGGCGGCAAGCAAGTCTTTGACGGCGTGCTGCCGATCAAGCGCCTGGCCTTCAACATCGGCGAAGGCGAATGGAAGGACACCTCCATCGTGGCCGACGATGTCACCATCAAGTTCCACGTGACCGCGGCGCCTTGATCGTTCATCTGCACAGTAACACCCGACAGCGCAGTCTTTCTCGATAAGGAAAACCATGAAATTCAAGCATCTGATCATCGCTTTGCTGGCCGCCTCCGCAGGTTCCGCTTTCGCCGCCGATACCTACAATATCGACCCGCTGCACACCTATCCAAGCTTCGAAGCCGATCACCACGGCCTGTCGTTCTGGCGCGGCAAGTTCAACAAGACCAGCGGCACCGTGACGCTGGACCGCGCCGCCAAGACCGGCTCGCTGGACATCGTCATCGACACCACCTCGATCGATTTCGGCCTGCCAGCGATGAACAGCGAAGCCAAAAAGCCGATCATGTTCAACGTCGAGAAATTCCCGACCGCGACGTACAAAAGCAAATCGTTCAAGTTCGACGGCGACAAGCCGGTGTCGGTCGAAGGCGAGCTGACCTTGCTGGGCGTGACCAAGCCGGTGGCCCTGACGATCAAGCAATTCAAGTGCGCGCTGGATCCACGCCTGAAACGCGAAGTGTGCGGCGCCGATGCGTCGGCCGAATTCAAGCGCACCGATTTCGGCCTCAGCTACGGCGGGCCGTCGTTCGCGCCGGAAGTCAGGTTGGCGATTCAGGTGGAAGCCATCAAGGCCGATTAAGAGCCTATCCCAGTAGTGAGCGTCTTCTGCTGGCAGCGCCTCAGGAGCGCCAGAAGAAGGCGTATTCATCTACCGGGATAAAGCCTGACAAAACCTGCTGCGCACAGCCCCTGGTCCGGTTCACACCGGCAAGGGGCTTTTTTTTGCCTGCAAAAAAGCCGCTGGACTTTTCAATCGTGCGGGGGCAGTATCAAACCGTCATCGGCTGTTCGACGCGTGTGAGTCCTTACCTATTCCCGGTTCCATTTTGCTTGCCACACCGCCAGGCACCGGGCTGGCGGCAACCATTCATCTATAGCGCGGAGGAATATTATGAATTTCATCATCTGGATCGTTATCGGCGGCATCATCGGCTGGCTGGCCAGCATCGTCATGAAAACCGATGCCCAGCAAGGCATTTTCCTCAATATCGTCGTCGGCGTGATCGGCGCCTTCCTTGGCGGCTGGCTACTGGCCCCGCTATTTGGCACAGGCACCATCAATAGCGACGACTTCAGCCTGGCGTCACTGTTCGTTTCCTTCCTCGGCGCGCTGATCTTGCTGGCCATCGTCAATTTCATCCGCCGCGGCAAGGCGCGATAGCCGTCCCGCTAAACCAGCGGTCCGGCATTTTCAGTTCGATCAGATTACCGTTGCAAGCCATTCCGGCCGGCGCCTTTCAGGGTCGGCCGGAATTGTTTTTACAGCAAACAAGATGTCTGTGTGCTAGCACATTCCCGTCAGCCGTGCTACGTCGGCCTTAAATGCCACAGTGTTTTGTTTCGATGCTTCATAGATAAAGTTTGTAGTTGACTATTACGGTAGCGGTGAGGATACTCTAGGTCGCCCAATGAATATATCTGGGCAACCACAATGTAAGACTTCCTCACTTTTTTTGCCAACGACAAGAACTCGCATGAAAAAAACACTGATCACGCTCGCCATCCTGAGCAACTTCGCGCACGCCGACGAAGGTATGTGGATGCCGCAGCAGCTACCACAAGTAGCGAAAGAACTGAAAGCCGCCGGCTTGAAGCTGGACCCGAAAACCCTGACCAAACTGACCGAATTCCCGATGGGCGCGATCGTCAGCCTGGGCAATTGCTCGGCTTCCTTCGTGTCGCCGCAAGGCCTGGTCGCCACCAACCATCACTGCGTGTACAACAGCGTGGCGGTCAATTCGACCAAGGAACATGATTACCTGGCCAATGGTTTCCTGGCGAAAACTTTTGCCGAAGAATTGCCGGCCGCTCCAGGCAGCCGCATTTTCGTGACCACCGCAGTGACCAACGTCAGCGACAAGATCATCACCCCTGATGTCGCCAAGCTGACCGGCAAGCAACGCATCGCCGCGATCGAAAACAATCAGAAAAAGCTGGTTGCCGAGTGCGAAAAAGACAGCGGCCACCGCTGCACCGTGTCGGCCTATTACGGCGGCCTGGAGTTTTACCTGATCAAGCAACTGGAAATTCGCGACGTGCGCCTGGTGCACGCGCCGGCGCTCGGCGTCGGTAAATTCGGTGGCGACACCGACAACTGGATGTGGCCGCGCCACACCGGCGACTACGGTTTTTACCGCGCCTACGTCAGCAAGGACGGCAAGGCCGCCGACTATAGCAAGGACAACGTTCCTTACGTGCCGAAACACGTGCTGAAACTGGCCAAGGAAGGCGTCAAGGAAGGCGACTTCGTCATGGCGCTGGGCTATCCAGGCCGCACCAACCGCCACCGCCTGCCATCGGAAGTGGCGTTTACGTTCGGCTGGAACTACCCTGCCTTCGTCAAGGCGTCCGGCGAAACGCTGGCCATCATCGCCCGCGAAACCAAGGATGACAAGGATGTCGCACTGAAATACGCGGGCCAGGTCGCCAGCGTGAACAATTACTACAAGAACCGCCAGGGCATGGTCGATTCCTACGCCGGCAGCGATTTCCTGGCCCGCAAGACCAAGGAACAGGAAGAGCTGAAAGCATGGGTCAACGCCGATCCTGCGCGCAAGGCCGAATACGCCAACGATATCGAACAAGTTGAAAAACTGATCGCCGAGCGCGATGCCGATATCAAGCGCGATTTTTTCCTGAGCTACTCGCAACCGCGTTTGCTGAACACCGCGCGCACCCTGTATCGCCTCGCCAATGAAAACGCCAAGGCCGATGCACAGCGTAAATCGGGTTACCAGTTGCGCGATGTGCCGCGCATCGAATCGGGCGTCAATTCGGTCGAACGCACCTACGACCAGAAAGTCGACAAGGCGCTGGTCTTGAACAGCCTGGCCAAGTACGCCGCTGAACCGGCGGGACAACGCCGCGCCAGCTTCGATGCCGCGATCGGCATCAAGGATGGCATGAGCCAGGCCGAACTGGCCGCCGCGCTGGACGCGCTGTACGCCGGCAGCAAGCTGGGCGACAAGGCGGAACGCAGCGCATGGCTGAAACGCACGCCGGCTGAATTCCAGGCCAGCAACGACAGCTTCATCAAGGCCGCCGTCGCGATGTATCCGGACAGCCTGAAAAACGAAGCGGAAGATGAAGAACTGTCCGGCAAGATCCAGCAAACCTACGCCAGCTACATGAAGGCGAAAATCGCCTACCTGAAGAGCAAGGGCCAGGCCGTCTACCCTGACGCCAACAGCACGCTGCGCGTGACCTTCGGCCGCATTGCCAGCCGCGACCATGGCGTCGACGGCACCGCCTGGACCGCGTTCACCACCGTCAATGGCGTCGTGGCAAAAGCAACCGGCAGCGGCGAGTTCAATGCCCCTGCTGGACAACTGGCGGCGATCAAGGCCAAGGACTTTGGCAAATACGTCGATCCGAAACTGAAAACCGTACCGGTCGATTACCTGGCAACCTTGGATATTACCGGGGGCAATTCCGGTTCGGCAGCGCTGAACGCCAAAGGCGAATTCATCGGCCTGGCATTCGACGGCACGCTCGATTCGATCATTTCCGACTGGGACTACAACAAGGCCAACACCCGCTCGATCCAGGTCGACTTGCGCTACATCCTGTGGAACATGAAACATGTCGACCACGCCGACAAGCTGTTGAAAGAAATGGGCGTCGAATAATATTGTTGGATAACAACAAGTAATAAGCCTGGTCTCCAGGCAGTTGTAACTTGAAGCCACCTTTCGGGGTGGCTTTTTTTATGCGTGCGGCACCGGCCGTTCATGCTTCTTTCGACAAGCGCTTGATCACCTGGGGAGGCTGTCCGCAGGCGCGCAAGAACGCTTGCCGCATCCGTTCGCGGTTGCCAAAGCCAGTCTCCCTGGCAATGATATCGATCGAATGGCTGCTCGTTTCCATCAGCACGCGGGCCGCTTCGACCCGCAGCCGTTCGACTGCGCTGGCGGGCGAACTTCCCGTTTCCTCTCGAAACACCCGGCTGAATTGGCGCGGACTGAGCCGCGCAACCGCCGCGAGGACGTCGACCGACAGCGCGCTCTTCAAATTCTCCCTGGCAAAGGTCAGCGCGGTCTGCACGCGATCCGACTTCGCGCCGATATCCAGCAGCGCGGAAAACTGCGATTGTCCGCCGGTACGCCGGTGATAGATCACCAGCTTGCGCGCGATGGTCTTGCTGATTTCCGGCCCCAGGTCCTGCTCGACCAAGGCCAAGGCCAGGTCCAGCCCCGCGCTCATGCCGGCCGAGGTCCAGATCTGTCCATCGATGACAAAAATGCGATCGTCGTCAAGCGTGATTTTCGGATACGCCTTACCGAGCCGCCGCGTGTAGTCCCAGTGCGTCGTTGCGCGCCGGCCATCCAGCAATCCTGCGGCGGCGAGCACAAATGCGCCGGTGCAGACCGCGGCAACGCGCCGGCTGTGATCCGGAGCCTGTTGCAAAAAGGCTTGCAACCCTGTGGACGGTCCGATGCAATCGTTATTCCCGAGCACGATCAAGGTGTCGAACTGCCGTTCAGGGAATGCGGCGGTATGGACCTCGAATCCCTGCGACGACCGTACCGGCCCGCCCTGCTCCGACACCAGCGTCACGTGATAAACGGGCTTGCCGGACAACAGGTTCGCATATTCGAAAACGGTGCCCAGCGCTAAGCCCAATGCCTGGAAGCCGTCATATACAACAATTCCAATATCCAAAACCACCTCCATCGATGTCCTAAATCCTTGCACCTACGTCATTGCAGCCATCATGACACGCCCCTACACTGGCTCCAAGCACATTCGCCGACAAGCAAGGAGTCACACATGGGAAAGACCGTCACAATCAGGCGCCCCGATGGGCAAGAGCTGCAAGGCTATCTCGCAGAACCTGAAAAAAATACCGGGAACGCACCGGGGATCGTCGTGCTCCAGGAATGGTGGGGCCTTAACGGGCAAATTCGGGCGGTCGCCGACCGGCTGGCGAGCGCCGGCTACCTGGCGCTGGTCCCGGACCTTTACAGGGGCAAGTCTACCGTGGAGCAAGAGGAAGCAAGCCACCTGATGAACGGACTCGATTTTGCCGATGCGGCGTCGCAGGATGTGCGTGGAGCGATCCAGTACCTGCAGTCGCGGGCGTCGAAGGTCGGCAGCATGGGCTTTTGCATGGGAGGCGCATTGGTGATCATGAGCGCCGTTTGCAACCCGGAACTTGACGCGGCAGTGACGTTCTATGGCTTCCCGCCGCTGGAATACATCGATCCGCAACAAATCAAGGTCCCGCTGCAAGGGCATTGGGCGACCCAGGACCAGCATTTTAAATTGGAAACGGTGGCAGAGCTCGAGACCATGCTGGACAACGCTGGTGTCGCGCTCGATTTTCATCGCTACCTGGCGCCGCATGCCTTTGCCAACGAAGAAGCGGTCGGCAACGGCCGCATGCCGACCAGTCAATACGATCCCGTGTGGGCCCGGCAAGCGTGGGACCGGACGCTGACGTTTTTCGGAAAGCATCTGTTTGCTTGAACGGCCAGCCCGATTGCCGCCCCGCCCTGGCGCTATCTGGCCGGGCGCGCCGATGGCTTGCGCCTGATCGTCCCCTTGGCGGGAAGCAAGTTTCCGCCCGTTGAAAATTCGTATCGCTGGCCCGGATCCAAATAGCTGATGCGTAACTGGCCGGCACTCGTCACGACGCCCAGCAAGCGGGCGCCGTTGAGATGCAGCAAGGCCAGGTCGGCGCCGGGAAAGCGCTGCGGGATTTGCTCGATATCGCCATGCTCGGCAGCATCGCCGATAATGAAGATCCGGTAAGTTCCGGTTTGTTGCGTGCCAAAGTCGAGCATGCTGCTGATGCTATCGGGTCCGCCAGGCGCGGCGCGTCCGGGCATCGCCGTCAGCCGCAACCGGGCGGCCCCCTTGCTGACATGAATCGCATCCCAGGTTTTCAGCGGAAACAGTTTCTGGAAACCCAGTTCACGTAATTGCTGCGCCACCTTGACCGTGCTGACAATCGGCGTATCGCGCTTCAGCAATAGCACCCCGGCCAGACGTTCCTTCGGCAATTGCGACAGCAGCACCAGATCCGCCGGCGGCGACAGCGCGCCATCGGGTTCGCTGACGATGGTCACCCCCTGGTACTGGATAACGGCGGTGGCGCTGCCGGAAAACTGTAGCGTGCCGGAAAAAGGTATCAGGGGAAGCGCCGGCGCCGGTTCGGCCGGCAATCGCAAGGTGTAACGGGGAGCACTGTTTTGCCCTAGCGCAATATTTAGCAGCGACGCCAAACAAAGTCCGGTCAGCCACCGTGCATTCGATATTTTCAGCATGTTTCCCCCGTGAAAACCGATCGACCATCCAGTAATAACACATGCCCGTCTGGCGCCATCTGCAACACATCAAATGCCGGGTCCGGATGCTACAATGAGCGCTCGACGGCGTACTTATCCAGTGCGCTTTTCACGCTTTCCCGGAATCTCATCGCCATGCAGGCAGATATGCGCACACCCTACGAACTCGGCAATAAAAACCAGACCACGACCTGGCTGGCATGCATCCAATTTTATAAAGAACTGGCCTCGCGCTTTCCGCAGATATTGCACTTCGAGCAAATCGGCCTGTCCGATTCCGGCGTGCCTATCCATGCCGGCGTGGTCAGCGCCGATGGCGTATTCGACCGCGAGCAAATCAAGCGGGCCGGCCGTACCGTGTTTTTCAACAATAACGGCATCCATCCGGGCGAACCGGAAGGCGTCGATTCCTGCATGGCAATGGTGCGCGACCTGTGCTTCGAGCCGGCCCGCCTGGCCGCGCTGGGTGATATGGTGCTGCTGTTCATTCCGCTCTACAACGTCGACGGCAGCTTGAACCGCGCCGACACCTCGCGCGTGAACCAGGATGGCCCGGAACAATTCGGTTTCCGCGGCAATAGCCGCCACCTGGACCTGAACCGCGACTTCATCAAGTGCGACAGCCTGAACGCGCAAGTGTTCAACCGCCTGCTGGCCAGCTGGGATCCGGACGTGATGGTCGATACCCACACCTCGAACGGCGCCGACTACCCGTACACGATGACCCTGATCCACACCCAGACCGACAAGCTCGGCAGCGGCTTGGGACCATTCTTGCAAGACACCATGTTGCCGCACATCTTTGCGGAAATGAAAAACGCTGGCTGGCCGACTTGCCCGTATGTCAATCCGGTCAAGGATAGCCCGGACCACGGCATCGCCGAATTCCTCGAAGTGCCGCGCTTTTCGACCGGCTTTGCCGCTCTGCATCATGTGATCGGCTTCATGCCGGAAACCCATATGCTAAAACCCTTCGCCGACCGCTACGACTCGATGCGCGCCTTGCTCGACGTCACCATGGCGTTCACGGTGCAACACGGCGCGCGCATTCAGCAATTGCGGACCGCCGCCAAGGCCGAAGGCGCACAGCGTACGCATTGGCCGGTCAGCTGGAAAATGGATGAAAGTAAACCGTCGACCTTCCGCTTCAGCGGTTACGCGGCCAAATACACGCCCAGCATCATCGGCGATTACCAGCGCCTGTCCTACGACCGCAGCCAGCCGTGGGAGCGCGACATCGCCTATTACAACCACTTCACGGCCGACGTGGTGATCGCCGCGCCAAAAGCGTACGTGGTGCCGCAAGCGTGGCGCGAAGTCATTGAACGGCTGCAATGGAACGGCGTCGAAATGACGCGCATCGAAACCTCTGCTACGGTCGACGCCAGGTACTACCATATCCTGTCGGCCGGCTCGCGGGCGCATGCCTACGAAGGCCATATGTTCCATGACGAGGTACGACTGGAACAGCGCAGCATCCAGGCGCAATTGCAAGTCGGCGATTATTATATTTCGCTGAACCAGGATAATGCCCGCTACGCGGTGGAAACCCTGGAACCGCAAGGCCACGACAGTTTCTTCCGCTGGGGTTTCTTCAACAGCGTGCTGGAAAAGAAAGAAGCGTTTTCCGATTACGTGTTCGAAGACATGGCGTCCGCATTGCTGCGCGACGAGCCGGCCCTGGCCGCCAAGTTCGGGCAATGGAAAATCGCCCATCCTGAATTGCTCAGCAATCAGGAAGCCGTGCTTGATTTCATCTTTGAGAATTGCCAGCGTTACGCCGAGCCGGAATGGCGGCGCTATCCGGTCTTGTCGATTATTTAAATACTCGCCTGCCGGTATGACAAGCGCTGCACTGAAGTTTAGAGCCTATCTCAGTAGATGAATACGCCCTCTTCTGGCGCTCCTCAGTAGCGGGGACTGGGTTGATCGTCGTCGCGTGGCCCGTCACGCGTCCTCCTCACGCCTGGTCCGCGCTGCCGATGCGCTGCCAGCAGACGACGCTCACTACCGGGATAGAATCTTAGTGCAGCGTTTCTATTTTTGCGGTGACAGCAAAGGCACCATCATGCATTACGCGCTCAATCCACGCACCTTTATCTACAGCCATTATTTCTACCTCGGGCTTCGGGTCGCGATCGGCCTGGTCGGCCTGACTTTCCTGACGCTGGCGGTCAGCGACAGCGCTACCGCGATGACGGTCGGCATCGGCGCGCTGTGCACCATGCTGATGGACATGCCCAGTCCGCTGCGTCACAAATTGAATGAAATGCTGGCCGCGGTCTTGCTGTGCAGCGCAGTCACGCTGCTGATCAGCTTGTGCAGCCAGGTGCACTGGCTGCTCTTGACGGTGCTGGTGCTGATCAGTTTTCTGGCCAGCATGATGGTGGTCTACGGCAAGAAGTCGATGCCCTTGCAACTGGCCGCACTGTTCATCATGACCATGTCGATGGAGCATGACATGACGCCGGCGCAATCGTTCCATCACGCGGCCCTGTTCATGGCCGGCGGTCTCGCTTACCTGGTGTATGCGATGGCCATCGCCTGGTTCTTGCGCCACCGCATCAAGCAGCAAGTGCTGGCCGAGGCGCTGTTCGAACTGGCCGCCTACATCGATATCAAGGCCGATTTCTACGACACCCGCTACAACCTGACCGAACAATTCAACAAGCTGGTGCGCCATCAAAGCGTGCTGGCCGACCGGCAACAAGCGTCGCGCGACTTGATCTTGCGCAGCCACGACAACAGCAAGGATGCGATCGTCGCGCAAGTCCACGTCTGCATGCTCGACCTGTATGAACTGATTTTGTCGACCCATACCGATTACGCCCAGTTGCGCACGCACCTGGCCGATTCGGACGTGCTGGTGGCGCTGCGCAAGCTGGCGTTCAAGGCGGCGCGCGACATCGAGGCGGTGGCGTATGCGATGACGCGCAAGCGCGCCTCCTATGCGCAAATCGACTACGACACCGAGTGGCAAGCCATCGAAGCGGAAATCGAGGAGTTGCAACGGCGTGTCGCGGCCGGCGAGCCGGTGCAGGAAGCGCTGGCTACGCTGCGCGCCCAGCGCAACAAGATCCGCGCCCTGATCAGGATGACAGGCGAGCTGCACCTGGCGTCGCAAACCATCCAGCACGACATGCCGTTCTGGAGCGGCGCCGACCTGGCGCCCTTTTTATCGCAGCAAAAATATGAAATCCAGATGCTGCTGTCGAACCTGCGCCTCGACTCGCCGGTATTCCGCTTCGCGCTGCGGGTGGCGATGGCGATTTCCGTCGGCTTGCTGATCGGCCACCAATTGCCGTATATGGCGCACAGTTACTGGATCGTGCTGACCATCGTCATCATCCTGCGGCCCACCTTCAGCATGACCAAACAGCGCCGTGGCGACCGCATCATCGGCACCATCATCGGCTGCGTGCTGACCGCGCTGGTGCTGTACCTGGTGCACAGCACCATCGCCATCGTCGCGATCCTGTTCCTCGCCATCGTCGCCACGCCGACCTTCATCCACCTGCGCTACCGCTACACGGCGATCGCCGTCAGCATGCTGATCCTGCTGCAAATGCACCTGGTGGCGCCCGACAATACCAACCTGATCGGCGAACGCCTGATCGACACCTTCATCGGCGCGGCGGTGGCCACCGTGTTCAGCTTCGTGCTGGCCAGTTGGGAATACCAAAGCTTGCAGCGGCTGATACGACAAGTGCTGGCGGCCAACCTGACCTATATGGCAGCCAGTTTCGCATTATTGCAAGGCAAGTGCGCCAACGATATGGCCTACCGCATCGAACGCAAGCGGCTGATGGACAGCCTGGCGGCGCTCAGCTCGGCGCTGGTGCGCATGCTCGACGAACCGGCCGGCAAACAGCGCGCGGTGGAAGACATCAACCTGTTCATCGTGCAAAACTATTTGCTGGTGGCCCATGTCGCCGCGCTGCGCTCAATCCTCAGCCGCCATGCGGCGCAATTGCCGGTGGCGGCGGTGAATGCCATACTGGAACACAGCCACCGCCAAGTATGCCAAACTTTATCGCTGGCGCTGGCGCACCAGGATAACGCTGCACCGGCCAGCCGTTCCTTGCCTGACACAATCACCGGGCCAGACCCGGCAAGCTGGTCAGGCTGGCCGCTGGTGCAGCGCCGTATCCGGTTGTTACAAGCCGATGCCGACAAGATCGTGGTGCATAGCGAGGCGATCGTGCATATCGTCGCGCCGCAGGCAGCTTAAGAAATACGCTAACAGCCGATGCTCTTGCGGCGGCGCTTGACTTCATACATGGCGCGGTCGGCCTTGTCGACCAGGAAATCGATCTTGCGTCCATCGTCGGGAAACACCGCCAAGCCTATGCTGGCGCGCAAACTCAGTTGGTGCTGCTCGAATTGCAGCGGAAAGTCGATGCATTCAGCCAGCCGGTCGCGCTTCGACTCGACGCCGCTGCGGCTGGCGACATGCGACAGGATCACGCCGAATTCATCGCCGCCGACGCGCGCCACGGTATCGGTTTCGCGGCATTCGCCGGCGATGCGCTGCGCCAATTCCTTGATCGCCGCGTCGCCGGCACGGTGGCCGTAGCGGTCGTTGATCGGTTTTAAGTCGTCCATGTCGAGGAATAAAATGCCGACCCGCTCCGAGTGGCGCTCGGCATGCGCCAGCGACTGGCGCAGCCGGTCGAAAAACAGCGCCCGGTTGGCGATGCCGGTCAGCGCATCGTGGGTGGCGCGAAAATACAATTCATTGGTTTCAAATTTTGCCGCGTGGAACATCGCGGCGGCGATCAATTCCGACATCAGGCCCAGCACTTCGATATCGCCATCGTTGAAGGCGCACGGCAACGGCGACAGCACTTTCAGCGCGCCGACCGTCACATCCAGGTGATGCAGCGGCACCAGTATCATCGACCGCAAACCGACCTTGCGGCACGCTTCGCGGTCGACCCGGGGATCGGTTTCGGAATCAGTGCAATGCAAGATCTTGCCCTGCTCCACGCATAAGCCGGACAGGCTGCCGCGCTGCTGCAAGCGCAAACCGAGTTGAGGTTCGGCAATCCCGCAAGCGGCCCGGTACACCATTTGCTCGCCCTCGGCCAATTCGACCACGGCGCCGGCCGCGCCGGTCAAGAATTGCGCGCGCCGCGCCACCAGCGCCATCACATCGGCCAGATCCAGGCCAGCCTTGGCGATTTCGGTCTGGATACGGATGATTTCCAGCAGGGTTGCTGCGCTGGGCGACGAAATCAAGGTCTGGGCATGCATGTCGTTACGGATGTTCTTGCTTAAAAATCAATCCTTGATGGTCTCATAGAAATTTCCAATCAGCAATAAGCGATCCGCCTTGCCATACGGAGAATTCATATTTATTACGCAGCATCAATAGATAAAACCAGCGATAAAAAAAAGCCCGCAGCGGCTGCGGGCTATCTTCAGCAACTCGGCGGCCGGGTCAGCCGGCCTTCTTGTTCAAGCGTGAATTGCGGATGCTGTAGCCGAAATAAATCAGCACCGTCACCGCCATCCACGCAGTGAATACATGGAAGGTTGTGCTCGACAAATCGCGCATGATGTACAGGCACGCAAACACGCTCAAGCCCGGCACCAGGTAAGGACCGAACGGCACCCGGAAACCCTTGATGCCATTGCCGTTTTCCTTGCGGCGCAATACCGGCACCGCCAGCGACACGACGATGAAGGCGGTCAAGGTGCCCATGCTGACCATATCCCACAGGAACGTCGCATCGACCGAACCGGCAACCAGTCCCACCACCAGACACACAATCAGGGTGTTGCTGACCGGCGCCAGCGTGCGCGGGTTGACGGTCTGGAACGATTTCGGGATCAAGCCGTCGCGGCTGATGGCAAACAGGATGCGGGTCTGGCCATAGATCGTCACCAGCGTCACGCTGAACACGGAAATCACCGCGCCGGCAGACAGGATCAGCGCCGGCCACGTTTGCCCCGTGACGTTTTGCAAGATCACCGACAGGCCGGCTTCCTGGCCTTCGAACATATGGGCCGGTTGGGCGCCCAGCGCGGCGAACGCGACCAGCAAATAAAACACGGTGACGATGGCCAGCGCGCCAAGGATGCCGCGCGGCACGTTGCGGTTCGGATCCTTGACTTCGTCGCCGGCGGTGGCCACCGTGTCGAGCCCGATAAACGAGAAAAACACCGTGCCGGCGGCGGCCGTCACGCCGGTCATGCCGGCAAAACCCTTGCTATTGTCGGCATTGAAAAATGGGAAAAAGTTTTCTGTATGAAAGCCGGAAAAGGCGATCACCAGGAAAAATATCAGGATCGCCAGCTTGATCAGCACCATCACCGCATTGATGGTGGCCGATTCCTTGGTGCCGCGTATCAGCAGGAAACCGCACATAATCACCAGCAAGACCGGCGGCAAGTTGATGTGGCCGGCGTGGAATTCCACGCCATTGGCCCCGGAAACGATCATCGGCGAGCGCAGCATCGCGGGGATTTGCCAGCCGATCGCATTGCCGAGGAAATTATTCAGGTAGGACGACCAGCCGATCGCCGTGGCGCTGGCCGCCAAGCCATATTCGAGCAACAGGCAGGCCGCCATGACGAAGGCGAGGAATTCGCCGACGGTGGCGTAAGCGAAGGAATACGACGATCCGGACGCGGGTATGCGAAATGACAACTCGGCGTAGCATAGCGCCGTCAGCCCGGCGGTCACGGCCGCGATCAGGAACGACAGGATCACCGACGGCCCGGCCTTGGGCACCGCCTCGACCATGGTAAAAAAAATCCCGGTGCCGATGGTGGAACCGACCCCGATCATGGTCAGGGAAAACAAACCGATCGAACGGCTCAATCCACTGCTGCTGAGGCCCTCGCCATGGACGACCGTGGTATCGATCGGCTTGGTGCGGGTTAATTTCTGGACCAGGGTTTGGTTCACAGGCATCCTTTAATGGTGTGATGGTGCGCAAAGCGCTACAAAAATGACGCCTGGTCCGCATCGCGGCCAGGCCGGATGCGCAAGAGGCGCCATTTTCAAAAACTAAGCGATTATAGGGCTTTCATCCGCATAGCCAAACAGATGTTTTATGCAGGAAAACAACGCCGCATGCAGCGGCAAGTGTCCGAACAAGATGGAATATGGTAAGCGCAAGATGAAAAAAACTGTGGATGGGCGTCATTTACCCGCCACAGTTTCACGTTGCAGCGCTTATTTTTTGGGCAGCATCGGTTTCGGCAACGGTCCGCCCGCTTCATAACCGAGCGGCACTTCCGCATCATGGCGCGGATGACGCTTGCCTGGCGCCAGTCCCAGCACGTAATACAGCACCGTCAGCAATACCAGCCAGGCCGGCCCGATGACCAGCGCCACCCGGGTATCCGGGAAATACGCCATCAGCCCGATGACCAGCACCAGGAAAGCCAGCGAAATCCACGAACCGTAGGGCGCGAACGGCATGCGGAAAGCCAGTGCCTTGACTTGGGCGGCCGTCAAGGTCTTGCGGAAGCGCATCTGCGTGACCAGGATCACGCCCCAGGTCCAGACCGCGCCGAAGGTCGAGATCGACGTGACCCAGACAAACACTTTTTCCGGCACCAGGTAATTGAGCAACACGCCGGCCAGCAAGGCCAGCACCGACACCATGATGGCGCGGTGCGGCACGCCATTCGACGACGTTGCCGCGAACGGCTGCGGCGCCTGGCCCTGCAGCGCCAGGTTGTACAGCATGCGGCCGGTGCTGAAAATGCCGCCATTGCACGACGACAAGGCTGCCGTCAGCACCACGAAGTTGATGATGCCGGCCGCCGTCTTGATGCCGAGCCGCTCGAACGTCATGACGAACGGGCTGCCCTGAGTGCCGATCTGGTCCCACGGATAAATCGACAGGATCACGAACAGCGCGCCGACATAAAAAATCAGGATGCGCCAAAACACTGAATTGATCGCGTCCGGAATCGATTTTTTCGGGTTGGCCGCCTCGCCGGCCGTCAAGCCGATCATTTCGACCCCGAGGTAGGCGAACATCACCATTTGCAGCGACATCAGCACGCCTTGCGCGCCATTCGGGAAAAAGCCGCCATGGCTCCATAAATTGGCAATCCCGATCGCCACCCCGTCGTTGCCGAGGCCAAACACAATCATGCCGGCGCCGCCGATGATCATCAGCACGATGGTGACCACCTTGATCAGCGCAAACCAGAATTCGAATTCGCCGTAGGCTTTGACGGCCAGCAAGTTGACCGAGCCCATCGCGGCCACCGCGCCCAGCGCCCAGATCCAGCGCGGCACGTCCGGGAACCACACGCCCATATAGATTGCCACGGCGGTGATTTCGGCGATACAAGTAACCAGCCACAAGAACCAGTAATTCCAGCCGGTCAGGTAGCCCGACAGCGGCCCCAGGTAATCTTGCGCGTAGCGGCTGAACGAACCGGCCACCGGATTGTGCACCGCCATTTCGCCGAGCGCGCGCATGATCATGAAAATCACCGCGCCGCCGATGATGTAAGACAGCATGATGCCCGGGCCGGCCATCTTGATCGCATTGCCGGAACCCAGGAACAAGCCGACGCCAATCGCGGCGCCAAGCGCCATCAGGCGGATCTGGCGCTCTCCGAGGCCACGCTGCAAGCCCTGCTCAGTTACTTTCATTCAATCTTCTCCTGTTTTTATAATTGTCGGTGCGGCGCCGTTCGCACAGCGCACAACATTGCCATATCAGCATAATATTGCCAATAATACAGTTTTTGTTCACGTATAGTCGCTAATATTTAGTAAATAATGGTGGCATAACTGTGTTTTTTTGCAGTTTCAAGCTGGTCGTATCGAGGTTTAACTTGCTCAAAAAAGCGGCATCGTGCGATACCACCATCAGCGCGCCCTGATACTGCGACAACATCTGTTCCAGCGCGGCCAGGCTGGCCAGGTCGAGGTGATTGTCGGGTTCGTCGAGCAGCAGTAATTGCGGCGGCCGCTCGGCATACAGTTCGGCGGCCAGCGCCACCTTCAGGCGTTCGCCGCCGCTCAACTGTCCGCTGGGCATGTTGACCCGCGCCGCATCGATGCCGAGCAGGACCAGCCGGGTGCGGATCTCGCCTTCCGACAACAGCGCATTACGCTGTTGCACGCGCTGCAGCGCACTTTGACCAGCCTGCAACAAGCCGGCATGCTGGTCCAGCCACGCGAGATGGCCATGGCGGATCACTTCGCCGCTGCGCGCTTGCAATTGCCCGGCGATAATGCGCAGCAAGGTCGACTTGCCGCTGCCATTGTCGCCGCCGACCGCCAGCCGCAACGGCCCTTTGATGGTCAGGTTCAACGGTTCATATTGGCCATACGGTAAGACCAGCTCGCGCAATTCCAGCACCATTTTGCCGTTCGGCACCATGCCGCCTGGCGCCAGCAGCAAGCGTTCCCATTCCGGCGCACAGCGCTGGCGGGCGTCGGCCACCCGTTGCCGGCTGTGCTCGCGCGCCTGTTCGGCGTGCTGACGCAACTTGCCGAGCGTGTTTTCGCTTTGATCCTTGCGCAAACCGAGCATCAGCTTGCTCAGGTTGGCGTCGCGCGCGCCACGGTCGCCGCCGGCCTTGCGGCGCATTTGACGTTCCAGTTGAGCATCTTGCTCGCGCCGCTGACGCCTGGCGCCGGCTTTTTCGGCGTGCAAGGTCGCCTGGAAAGCGGCTTGTTCCGCGCTGCGCTGCTGTTGATAAACATGGTAGTTGCCGCCATAGGCAGTCAAGCCGTGGGCCGACAATTCGACGATTTCATCGACATGTTCCAGCAGCCCCCGGTCATGGCTGATCAAGATCAAGCCATGCGGCCAGCGCCGGATCTGTCCGCACAGTTGCTGCCGCTGGCTGGCATCGAGGTGATTGCTCGGCTCATCGAGGATCAGCCAGTCGGCATGCGACAGCCACGCCCCCATCAAGGCGATGCGCTGGCGTTCGCCGCCGCTCAACTGTCCGCTCGCCGTATCGGGCGCCAGGTGGCCGAGGCCGATACCGGCCAGCGACCCCATCAGACGCGCCGGCGCGTCCCAGTCGTCGGCCATCAGCGCATAATCGGCTGCGGCTGCGTCGACACTGCCGGCGGCGATGCGTGCCAAAGCTGCCAGCACGGCGTCCACGCCGGCCAGCGCGGCGACGCTCGGGAAGCGTAACGGGTCCAAGTGCTGGGCCACGTAATACACGGAACCGGCGCGCCGCACCGCGCCGGAGGCTGGCCGGTCCAGTCCGGCCAGCAAGCGTCCCAGCAAGGTTTTACCCGTGCCATTGGCGCCGACCAGGCCTATCCGCCGGGGCTTGAAACTATGCTGGAGATCGTGAAACAAGGTGCGACCGTCCGGCAAGATGCAGGAAATACGGTCGAGTTGCAATAAAGTAGACATACGCGCAGACATACAGCTCCTTGGGCAAGGCTTGGGATGACCCGGTGTGAGCGGGGCGTTCAAGGCCGTGCACAGCACGGCAGCATTAATGGCGCATGTCGAAACTTCCTTTTGCTGATTTGATATCAGGGAAAAATTTTAACACAGCATGACGGCGCCATGCTGTGTCGCGCTAGCGCTGTCCCGGCGTGATGTCGCCGAACAGATGCTTGAATTCGTGCGGCTGCGAACGCCAGTACTGCGGCGGCGCATCCACTTGCCCACCCAGCTTGGCGGCCGCATGCCACGGCCAGCGCGGATCGAACAGCATCGCCCGCGCCAGCGCCACCATGTCCGACTGGCCATCGGCAATAATCGCTTCGGCATGTTCCGGCTCGGTGATCAAGCCGACGCTGATGGTCGGCAAGCCGGTTTCGCGCTTGATGCGCGCCGCGAATTCCACCTGGTAACCGGGACGCAATGGAATTTGCTGCAACGGCGAAATACCGCCGCTCGACACGTGGATAAAGTGGGCGCCGGCCCGTTTCAGCGCCTGCGCAAAGACCACGCTTTGCTCGATATCCCAGCCGCCATCGACCCAGTCGGTGGCGGAAATGCGCACGCCGAGCGCGACTTCCGGCGGCACGGCCCGGCGCACCGCCTCGAACACCTCGAGCGGAAAGCGCATGCGGTTTTCCAGCGTGCCGCCATATGCGTCATCGCGCTGGTTGGCGATCGGCGACAGGAACTGGTGCAGCAAATAGCCGTGCGCCGCATGCAGTTCGATGCCCTCGATACCCAGCGCATGGACCCGTTTGGCGGCGGCGGCGAATTGTTCTTTGACGCGCCGCAAGCCATCGGCATCGAGCGCCAGCGGCACCGTTTCGCCAGGCGCGTGCGGCAGCGCCGACGGCGCCACCGTCTGCCAGCCGCCCTCTTCGACATGGACGCAAGCGCCGCCCTGCCATGGCGCGCGGCTGGACGCCTTGCGCCCGGCATGCCCCAGTTGCACCACCAGCGGGATTGCCGCGTGGGCGCGGATCGCCCGCACCACCCTGGCCAGCGCGGCCTGGTTACTGTCCGACCACAAGCCCAGGTCCAGCGCCGAGATGCGGCCCTCGGCCGACACCGCCGTCGCTTCCGTCATCAGCAGACCGGCGCCGGACAAGGCCAGGTGGCCCAGGTGGATCATGTGCCAGTCGGTGGCGTCGCCGGCGGCGGCGGAATACTGGCACATCGGCGCGATGGCGATGCGGTTTTTGACGTGCAGCGGCCCCAATGTGTAGGGCGTGAATAACTGGCTCATGCTGGATCTCCGGCGACAGGCGAACCATCTATTTTACGCAGTTTCGGCGCAGCGCATGCGCCACGCCCGATGCGCACCGGCGGCCAGGCCGGCGCTTACATCTGCTTACTTTTGATACAGCGTGCTGGCTATCCTGCCCAACAGTGCGCCGCTAATCTAGCCACATGCACCACATCAATACAGTAACAGCACACAAATAACCAAGGAGAACTTAAATGACCAGCACCACCACTTCGAACCGCATTCACCCATTAATGGCCGCAGCGGCGGTATCCGTCACCATCCTGGGGCTGGTCGGCGCGGCCGCCATCGCCGGCCTGTTGCCGAATTCGCGCGGCTCGGTCCAGCCGAGCGAAGTGCCGCCGGTTCCGGCCGTGGCCGCCGCAACGCCGCTGGCCGCAGCGGTCGCCCCGGCGCCGATGGTTGCCGCCGTCGCGCCAGCGCCAGCCCCGGCGCCAGTGCAGCACCGGCCGCGCGTGCACCATGCCACCCAGGTCGCTTACCAGGACGACTACCGTCCGCGCGACGACCGCCAATACCAGCCAGCGCCGGCGCCGCAGGCGGCAGCGCAGCCGAACTACGTCGGCATCGGCGCCGGTGCGGTCATTGGCGGCTTGCTGGGCAATCAAGTGGGTGGCGGACGCGGCAAGACGCTGGCGACAGTGGCCGGCGTGATCGGCGGCGGCATGCTGGGCAATGCGGTGCAAAACCAGGTGCAGCAACCGCAGCGTTAAGATGAAGAGTTGAAGAGCCGATCAAGCGCCGCGCCGGACAGTCGCGGCGCTTGGCTGTACCCCTGCCACCCTGTCAGGCGTCGAACGGCCCCAGGTAATCGAGTTTGCCGATCTGCACGCCATGATTGCGCAAGATGCCGTGCGCCATCGCCAAGTGAAAAAAGAAGTTCGGCAAGGCAAACGTCAGCAAATAGTCTTCTCCATTGAATTGTTTTTCGCTGCCTCCCAAGGGCAGCGTGATGGTACGCGATGCGGCGCCATCGAAGTGTGCCGGATCCAGACCGCGCAGATAACTGGCGGTATTGGCGATCCGTTGCTGCAACTGGTCGAAACTGACCTCGTTATCGTCGAACTTCGGCGCCGCGACGCCGCTCAGGCGCTGTCCCGACAACTTCGACGTATCGCTGGCGCGTTGCACTTGCGCCGTCAAATCCAGCATATCCGGCGCCAGCTGCGCACCCAGCAATACTTCCGGCACGATGCCGCCTTGCTCCGCATGGGCCTCGGCTTTTTCCAGCAGCGTCGACAACACACCCAGCCCGCGCAAATACACGGGGATCGATGCCTGGTAGAGGGAAAGGGACATGGACACTCCTATCAGTTAAACGGCCACAGATGGTCAGTCTAACCCAGCAGGCGCATTCCTGCCGATGCGGCGCCTTGATGTCGAAGGTAACCGCCTATTTATCCAGATTCACCTTGCTCTTGCGGCCAAAGAACCTGAAGATCCCTGCCGCCGCAGCCGCCAGTCCGATGAAGATGATTTTCTTGAACGCCAGCAGCAGCGCCAGCAATTTTCCGAACAGGCCCAGCTTGCTCGCCACGCCGCCCGCCACCAGCGCCGCGAGGCCGTATTCCGCCACTTTATCGGTGCTGCCGTCGAAATCGGCGTAGCGATGGCCGTCGGTGAATTCGGTAAACGCCGTCACTTGTTTCATTTCAGTCTTGATGGCCACGATCTGGTTCATGCCAGCCACCGCATTCAGGTTCAGCACGCCTTCGCGGCCCAGCACCCGCACGTTGTAATTCAGCGAATGGCCGTCCATGCCGTCAATGCCCAGTTCCTTGGCCCAATACAGTTTATGCGTGCTCTTGGCATAGCCCGGCGGCTCCGCCCAGCCGACCAGCCGCATGCCCGGATAACCTTGCTTTTTGCGTTCGCTATTATTGTCCAGCACCGCTTGCTGCATATCCTTCAGCAATGCGTCGTACTGGATGCTGTCGGCGTCGTCGTCCTTGACGTGGCCGCCTTTTTCATAGGTGACGATGACGCCCCAGCCATCCGCTTCCAGCGGGCTGATCGCGGCCGGCACGACCATGCCCAGCGTTGGCGCGTTCGGCGGATTGCCCCAGGCATCGACCAGCACGCGCTCGGTATCGGATGGCGACAGGTAGCGGAAATTGGCCGGTAAATCCAGCGTCGCCAAGCCACCCGGCAAGGTGATTTTGCCTTTCTGAAAGTCCAATGCGGCGATGAATTGCTCGGCGGTCATTTGCTGTGCGGCAGGCCGCGTGTCGTTGGCGGCATGGGCCATCGACGCGTTAACGGAAAGGCACAACAAAGCTGCCAGAAATTTTTTCAGCATGGAAATGTCCACAGAGACAGTTTATTGGAAGGAGGGCTACAGCTATTCTAGTTCAAAAAATTGCTAAACGGATAATTTTAATAAAAAGAATTATTTATGACGCAGATAAAAAAAGGGCCGGACGCCACCTTGCGTTCCGGCCCTCCATGCAGATCCGGACTCAGCGCATCAATCAGCGGCGGCCCGCACCACCATCAAGCCGGCGCGCAAGCCGACCCGGACATCCGGGTTCGGAAACACCACCAGTTCCTCGCCATGCTTGACGGTGTAGACGGTATCGCCATCGGTGGCGATCACCGCGTGTTCCGGCAGCGACGTGAAGTTTTGCGTGTTGCGATCAAAAGCCATGCGGAACTCATCGCTCAGCTTGATGATTTCCTGGGCCACCTTGAAGATATGCGATGCCACCCGGGCCGGCTGCGGCGCGGCGCCGCGCAGCAAGCCGTCCAGCGCGCGCGACACATCGTCGAACAGGCGCAAGTCGTTCTGCCCCAGCGTGCCGACCCGGCCCAGCTCCACCGTGCTGGCGGCGGCGCCGAAATGCTCGGCCGAATAATAGCTGTAGGTGCCGGCCGATTGCGGATTCATGACGATGGCGCCGATCGCCGCCTGCCCCAGCCAGGCGATCAGCTTGCGCCTGGCGTCGTCGGCGATCAATTCCGGCACGATGGCGAAGGTCGGATACACCGACGGCCGGATCGCGGTATGCAAGTCCAGGTGCCAGCGCAGCGGTCCCGCAGCGTTGAAGAACGCCGCCGTGGCGGCGATCATAGCGTCGGCGCGGGCCGCTTCGGCGGTGCCGGCCAGCGCGCCGCGCAGCGGCCGGAACATGCGGTTCAGGTCGGCGTCGATAAACCGTTTGCCGGCCCGGATCGCGTCCAGGTTGCCGACGCAGACCATCAAGTCCACCGCCAGCGCGCCGGCGTCGCGCGACAGCGCATCGAGCAAATGCGCCAGCACTTCGATCGGTCCGGTTTCATCGCCATGCACGCCGACCGACAGCAGCACGCTGGTCCGCGACGGATCGGCGCGGCGGGACTTTATCTGCACCATGCCGGACGCCGGCAAGGCCACGCTGAAACCGGCATCGCTGAACAACTGCGCGATGGCGCTGAAATCCGCTTCCGCCAACGCCTTGACCGCTGCCGACACGACCGGCCCGGCTGCGCCCTGGGATGATTCGAGGCCGCTCATGATCTTATGCCGCCACGGCGCCGTTGGCCGCTTCGGACAAGGACCAGACATCGAGCATCGCCTGTTCCAGTTCGGTCGCCGCGTGATAAGCCGACAAGCCGAGCGAGCCGATCACCGAGGCCACCGCGTCGCCGGCCGCGCCTTGCCCCTGCGATGCGCGTTCCAGCACCTGCGTCAACAAGCGCTGCTGGGTGCGGCGCAAGGCGTGCTGCGCATAGCTGCGCAACTGTTCCTGCGACTTGCCGGTGGCGGCCAGCTTCAGGCCGCGTTCCAGCGTATCGATGCCGGCCTGGCCGCGCAGCGCGAGGCCGACTTGCAGGAAGGCCGGCAAGTCCATGCCGGCCGGACGCGCCACCGACAGCGCCGGGAACAGGAAGCCGGCCACCACTTCCAGCGCATCGACCGCATCCCAGGCCAGCACGAAGGCCGGCTTCAGGCCCGGCGTCAGCGCCGCTTCGGATTTGCCGGCGACCGATTGCAGCAAGTCGCGTTTCGACGCGGCGCCGAACAGGCGCGTCAGCTCATCGAGCGCGCCGCCGTTGCGCTGCTCCAGCGGAATCGCCAGCACGCCGCCGGTCATGGTTTTATGCAGCGCGCGGGTCTGCCCATCGACCTTGACCGACACCGCGCGCGGCACCGCCAGCGCATCGGCGTCCAAGGCGTCGAACACCGGCGCCAGGTTCAGCGCCGACCAGGCCTGGCCCCACGCCAGGATCACGTCCGCTTCGCCGGTCTTGTATTCGGCCGCCAGGTCGCGGATCATCAACGGACCGCAGCGGTTGACCGCTTCATTGGCCAGCACGGTGGCCAGGATGGCGTTGGCCAGCGGGTGGTCCAGCGCGCTGCGGGTCGCCACCAGCAGCGACGGGAAATACGGTTTCAACACCGGCTCGGCCCAGCCTTGGGCGGTCAGGGGCAGCGTCGACAGGATGCGCTTGTAGCGGTTCTTGACGTTGGCGATCACCACCGCCAGTTCCGGCGTCGTCAAGCAGCGGTTGTCGAGCTTGCGGCGCGCCAGTTCGGCCACGCTCGGCAATTGCTCCAGCTCGCGCGACAGGGCGCCTTCCTCTTCCAGGCTGGCGATCAGCGCCGCGTAGCCATCCTGCGCCGCGCCGTCCGTCTGCGCCTGCAATTCGCGCACCAGCAAACGGGTTTGCTGGGTATTGTCGCGCAATACCAGGCGTTCCACGTCGTCGGTCATCGCATACAGTTCGCGGTTGCGCTCTTCTTCGCTGAGCTTGCCGGCGTTGACTTCGACGTCGAGCCAGATCTTGACGTTGACTTCATGGTCGGAGCAATCCACGCCGGCAGAATTGTCGATCGCATCGGTGAAGATGCGGCCGCCCGCCAGCGCGAATTCGATGCGGCCGGACTGGGTCGCGCCCAGGTTGCCGCCCTCGGCCACCACCTTGCAGCGCAACTGGCTGCCGTCGACGCGGATAGTATCGTTGGCGCGGTCCTTCACTTGCGCGTGGGTCTCGCCCGACGCCTTGATGTAGGTGCCGATGCCGCCGTTATAGAACAGGTCGACCGGCGCCTGCAGGATGCGGTGCATCAGCTCTTCCGGCGCCAGCGCGGTGTCGGCGATGTCGAGCGCGGCACGGATTTGCGGCGACAATTCGATACTGCGCAGCGAACGCGGATACACCCCGCCGCCGGCCGAGATCAAATCCTTGTTGTAGTCGTCCCACGACGAACGCGGCAACGCGAACAGGCGTGCCCGCTCGTCGAACGAGACCGCGACATCCGGCGCCGGGTCGAGGAAGATATGGCGGTGGTCGAACGCCGCCAGCACTTTCAGCTGGCGCGACAGCAGCACGCCATTGCCGAACACGTCGCCCGACATGTCGCCCACGCCGACCACGGTGATCGGGGTGGTGGCCAGGTCGTGGTCCATTTCATAGAAGTGGCGCTTGACGGCTTCGAACGCGCCCTTGGCGGTGATGCCCAGTTTCTTGTGGTCGTAACCGTTGGAACCGCCCGATGCGAACGCGTCGCCGAGCCAGAAACCGCGCTGCACGGCGATGCCGTTGGCGATGTCGGAGAAGGTCGCGGTGCCCTTGTCGGCCGCCACCACCAGGTACGGGTCGGCGTCGTCGTAGCAGACGGTGTCGACTGGCGGCACGATATTACCGAGCGAACGGTTATCGGTCACTTCGAGCAGGCTGGAAATGAACAAACGATAAACGGCTTCGCCTTCGGCCGCGATGGTTTCGCGCACCGCGTCCTTCGGCATCATCTTGCAGACAAAACCGCCCTTGGCGCCGGCCGGCACGATCACCGCGTTTTTGACCATCTGCGCCTTGACCAGGCCCAGCACTTCGGTGCGGTAATCCTCCATCCGGTCGGACCAGCGCAAGCCGCCGCGCGCCACCGGGCCGCCGCGCAAATGCACGCCTTCAAAGCGGCGCGAGAAGACGAAGATTTCGCGGTATGGGCGCGGTTCCGGCACCAACGTCAAATTGCCGGTGTCGAACTTGAAGATGATCTTGTCGCCTTTTTGCTGATTCTGGAAGTAGTTGGTGCGCAGCGTCGCCAGCATCAGGTCGCTCAGCGCGCCGAGGATTTCCTCGGTGTCCGCATGGTTCACGGCCGCCAGGTTGGCCTTCACCGCGCGCAGCGCTTCCAGCGCGGCGCCGTGCTGTTCGCCGGACAAGGCCGGATCGAAGCGCTGCAGGAAGGCGTCGACCAGCGTTTTCACCAGGGCCGGCTGCTTGCGCAGGCTCTCGGCGATGTAGCGCACCGAAAAACGGCTGCCGGTCTGGCGCCAGTAACTCATGTAGGCGCGCACCAGCTGCACTTCGCGGGTGCTCAGGCCGCCTTCGATCACCAGGCCGTTCAGGCGGCCGTCTTCGGCTTCGTCGTTGAACAGCGCGGCAAACAATTCCTGCGCCACCGGCACCACTTTCGGCTGGCCCAATTTTGCCGTGCTGGCCGCGTCGACCGACAGCGTGGTGACGAAATGGCGCTTGCCTTCATAGGCGATCGAATACGCCTGCTCGCGGTCGATCGCCACGCCGGCGTTATGCAGCGCCGGCAAAATGGTCGACAGCGACGGCACCCGGTCCACCGAATACAGGCGGATGGTGGCCGCATCGCTGGCCACTTCGACCCGCACGTCGACCTTCGATGGATCGGTGTTGCGCAAGATCGTGCCCAGGTCGTGGAAGGCCACCAGCGGCGCCGTCGCGGCGACATAGTCGGCCGGCAGGCTGGCGCCGAGCTTGCGCAGGCTGCCGCGCATAGTCACGTCGAACACCGCGTCGGCCAGCACCGCGTACGCGGTATGCCAGCCGTCCAGCACGCCCAGCAGCGGTTGCTGGATATCGCTTTCCAGGTCGAGCGGATAACGCGCCGCGTGCGCGATCAGGTACAGGCGCGCCAGCGGGCCGTCGGCCACCAGCGTTTGCGAACTGACGTGGGTCGCGCCGGAGCTGGACTTCAGCGCCTGCGCCAGTGCCGCCGCGACGCTGGCGCTGTAGCGCTCGCGCGGCAGATACACCAGCACGTTCAGGTGGCGCGCATACACGTCGCGCCGGGCGAACACCTTGGTGCGCGGCTGCTTGTACAGCGACACCACCGCACCGCACACTTGCGCCAGCCAGTCGGGATCGGCTTCCAGCGCTTCGGTGCGCGGCAGCGATTCGAGGATTTCGCGAAATTTCTCGGCGCGGAAACCTTGCTGGCGCACGCCGGCAAGGCGCAGCACTTCGGCCACGCGGCCGCGCGCGAACGGCAGGCTGGCCAGCGGGCTGGTATTGGCGGCGCGGGTGAACAAGCCGAGGAAGCAATGCTCGCCGAGGATCGCGCCAGTGGCGTCGGTGCTGCGCACGCCGATGAAATCGAGCTGCGAATCGCGGTGCAGGGTGCCGGCCACGTCGGCCTTGACGATCGACAGCGAGGAAGCGCGTTTCGACAGCGTGTCGAAGTCGCCGGGAATGCTGGCCAGGCAGGTCGCGTAAATCGGATGCGTTGCATCCTGCAGCACCCCGAGGCGGCTCGGCACGTCGCGTTCCAGTTCGCGTTCGCCCGGCTTGACGCGGTAATAGGCGTAGCCGAACAATTCAAAACCTTCGCTGCGGGCCCAGTCGAGGAAGGCCGCGACTTCCCTGCCTTCGTCGCCCAACGCCGAGGCGCCCGCCGCGGCCGAGGCCAATTGGTCAGCCATGGCGCCGGCGTCGCGCCGCACCACGGCAGCGTCGCGCGCCACCATTTGCAGCGCGCCGACCAGCGCGGCCAGCTCGGCGGCCGGCAATTCTTCCGACAACAGGCACAAGACATACGATTCCAGCGGGTCGCCCGGCTGGCCGACGGCGGCCAGCGCGCCATCGGCGGTCCGGCTGACCGGCAGCACCGCGTTCATCACGCCGCTGACCGCCACCTGCCGCTTGCGCAGCGCCATGACGATGGAGTCGACCAGGTAAGGCATGTCGTCGTTCTGGATCAGCAAGGCGGTCGCAACGCCACCACGGCCATCGGCGTAGCGCAGGGCCGCGATCTGGCACCCCGCGCCGCTGCGTCCGGCGGCTTGCGCAAACCCCTCCCACAGCACCGGCGCCAGGCTGTCGGGCGCGATGTCGGCCAGGTCTTCCTCATCCAGCGAACCTAGCCAGGCGCTGATCAGCGCCGCGACCTGGCTGCTGTCGGTGGCCGGTTTGCCGGCATGGACCAGGTCCAGGGTCTGGGTACGCAAATCTTGTGGCATGTGTTTCATCTTGCATCTCCATTGCGGTAATGTGAATTGTTCATCGCGCCGTGTTGGCTTGTGGCGGCTCGGCGTCGATGCTTGCGGCACGAGGGTTTCCCGTGCAATTCCTTCACCTCCGGCGAGATTGCCGGAAGTTGTTTGATCGGGGACTAAAATTCGTACAATCCAGTCATGTTGAGGATGATCGTCAATTCTTCAAGCGCCGCGTGCACTTCCAGCGCCAGCGCCGGATCGGCCAGGTCGCCCGGCTCCAGCCGGTCGCGGTAATGTTTTTCGACCCAGGCCACCAGCCGCTGGTACAGCGCTTCGGTCATCAGCACGCCCTGGTGCATCGCGCCCGCCTCGGCATCGGTCAGCGCCACGCGCAGCCGCAGACAGGCCGGGCCGCCGCCATTGCGCATGCTCTGGCGCAGGTCGAAATGGATCAATTCGTCGACCGGGCCGCCGCTGGCCACCAAGCCGTCGAGATAGCGCGCGACGGCGCGGTTTTCCTGGCATTCCTGCGGAATCACCAACGCCATCTTGCCGTCCGGCTTGGACAGCAACTGGCTGTTGAACAGATAGCTGCTGACCGCGTCGGCGATCGGCACCTGGCCGGTCTCGACCCGCAAGGCGTGCAATTGGGCGCCGCTGGCCGCCAGGCTGCGCCGCAATACGGACAGGCTTTCGCCCTCTTCGGCAAATGCCTGCTCGTGATAAAACAGCACATTGCCGTTGCCGACCGCGATCACGTCGTTATGAAATACGCCCTGGTCGATCACGTCCGGGTTTTGCTGCAGGTAGACGGTGCGCTTCGGGTGCAAGCCATGCAGCCGCGCCACCGCCTGCGACGCTTCCAGCGTCTGGCGCGCCGGGTAGCGTTTCGGCGACGGCGCCGACGGATCGAATTCGACCCGGCCGTAGACGAACATCTCGACCGCCGCCGCGCCATGTGCGGCGCACAAGCGGGTGTGGTTGGCCGCGCCCTCGTCGCCGAACGCCGGCGTCGACGGCAGCGCGTCGTGGACCGCGAAATAACGTTCATCGCCGAAGATCGCGCGCAGGCTGCGCACCGACTGGCCATGCTCGAACGCGCGGTGCAGCTTGTTGTTCAGGTTGGCGGCGGTGAAATGCACCTTGCCGTCCGCGGTATCGGCCGACGGGCTGACCGTGGCGGCGTTGGCGGTCCACATCGGCGACGCCGAATAGGCGCACGCCAGGATCACCGGCGATTCGCGGTAGGCGCTGGCCAGCACGTCGGCGTCGCTGCCGGAAAAACCCAGGCTGCGCAGCAAACGGAAATTCGGCCGGTCTTGCGGCGGCAGCAGCGCCTGGGCAAAACCGCGCGCGGCCAGCGCGCGCATTTTCGCCAGGCCCTGCAAGGCCGCCTGCTTCGGGTTCGACGCGCTCTTGACGTTGCTGAACGAGGCCACGTTGCCGAACGACAGGCCGGCGTAATTATGCGATGGGCCGACCAGGCCGTCGAAGTTGAATTCGCGCGCCGTCATCGAAGGTGTTTGCATGAGCGTTTCCTTAAAAATTCAAACCCGGCGACAGCTTGGCCGGCATTTCCAGCACGCTGTTTTCGATCGACGCGACCGGATAGGCGCAATAGTCGGCCGCATAATAGGCGCTCGGACGGTGGTTGCCGGACTGGCCGACGCCGCCGAACGGCGCGCTGCTGGCCGCGCCGGTGGTCGGACGGTTCCAGTTGATGATGCCGGCGCGCGCGCGCGCCTGGAATTTTTGCCACAAGGCCGGGTCGTCCGACAGCAGCGCGGCGGCCAGGCCGAAGGCGGTGTTGTTCGCCACGCTCAACGCCGTGTCGAAATCGGCGACGCGTATCACTTGCAGCAGCGGCCCGAACCATTCTTCATCGGGGATGCCTTGCGCATCGGTGACGTCGACGATGCCGGCCGTGACAAACCCCGCTTGCGGCGTCAACTGGCGCATTTGCAGCAAGGTGGTGCCGCCCTTGGCCACCATGGCCGCCTGCGCTTCTACCAGCCTTGCGGCGACGGCGGCCGATACCACCGGCCCCATGAACGGCTGCGGTTCGGCGTCCGACGCGCCCAGGCCCAGCCTGGCGGCCACGTCGATCAGGCGCTGGATGAAGGCGGCGCCGGCCGCGTTATCCTGCACCACCAGCCGGCGCGCGCAGGTGCAGCGCTGGCCGGCCGAGACAAACGCCGAAAAGATCGCGTGGTGCACGGCCGCGTCGATATCCTTGATATCCCACACCACCAGCGCGTTGTTGCCGCCCATTTCCAGCGCCAGCATCTTGCCGGGCTGGCCGCCGAACTGGCGATGCAGGCTGACGCCGGTCTGGCAGCTGCCGGTGAACAGCACGCCGTCCAGCAAGGCATTCTGTCCCAGCGCGACGCCGGTATCGCGGCCGCCGTTGACCAGATTGACGACGCCGGCCGGCAAGCCTGCCCGCTGCCACAATTGGACCGTCTTGATAGCCGTGCGCGGCGCGTATTCGCTGGGCTTGAAGACCACCGTGTTACCGGCGATCAGCGCCGGCACGATGTGGCCGTTCGGCAGGTGGCCGGGAAAATTGTAAGGACCGAACACGCCGAACACGCCGTGCGGACGGTGCCGCAGCACCGCGTCGCCGTCGGCGATCTTGCTGTGCGTGACGCCGGTGCGCGCGCCATGCGACTGCACCGAGATGTCGATCTTGCTGGCCATCGTCGCCACTTCGGTGCGCGATTCCCACAGCGGCTTGCCGACTTCTTCCGAGATCAGCAGCGCCAGCTCTTCGGCGTCCTGCTTCAGCAAGTCGCGGAAGCGCACGCAGATGGCGATGCGCTGTTCCAGCGGCGTGTCGGCCCAGCTCCCGAACGCCGCGCGGGCGGCCTGGCACGCCTGTTCGACGTCGGCCGCGGTGGCTTGATTGCTGGCCCAGGTCTGGCGGCCGCTGGCGGGATCGATGGTGACCAGCTCGGCACCGCCGCCGGCCAGCCATGCGCCATTGATGAAGTTGGAAAGGTTAGCGTTGGACAAATCAGGCATGTGGATTCTTCCTCAAGTTAAGCGACAGCGTGCGCACGGCGTCGCCGCTGCGGCATCGCAGCAGTTGTAATTCCTCGTCGGACAACGCGATCTTGCCGGCCACCGGGTTGGCGTTCGACACGATCATGCGGAAGTCCTGTAAATCGGTGTTCGACACCAGGTACGGTTCCGCTTCCAGGCTGTCGTAGATATCGCCGCACGGCGTTTCTTCGCCGGCCGCCGCATCGACGCTGACCAGCATGCTGTCGCGCATCGCGCGCAATTCGGACACGCGCGCCTGCAGCACCGGGCCGGCATCGAAAATGTCGACGTAGCCCTCGAAGTGCAAGCCTTCCTGCTCCAGCAGCCGGCGCGCCGGCGCGGTGCTCAGGTGGACCTTGCCGATCACTTCCTGCGCATCGTCCGGCAGGTAGGCGACATACATCGGCTGGCGCGGCATCAGCTCGGCGATGAACGATTTCTTGCCGAGGCTGGTCAAGTCGTCGACATGGTGGAAATCCATCTTGAAGAAGTGCCGGCCCAGGCCTTCGTAAAACGGCGAACTGCCGTCCGGCGCCTGATAGCCGCGCATTTCGGCGATCAGTTTTTCGGTGAACAGCTGCGGGAACTGGGCGATGAACAGGAAGCGGCTCTTCGACAGCAGCTTGCCGTTGGTGCCGCTGCGGTAATCCGGGTGCAGGAACAGCGAACACAGTTCGGTGCTGCCGGTCAGGTCGTTCGACAGGTACAGCGTTTCCATGCGTGTGAAGACGTCCAGCTCGCGGCTGGAATGCACCAGCGTGCCGATGCGGTAATTGTAGAACGGCTCTTCCAGCCCGACCGCGCCCTTGATCGCGCAGACGCCGGCCAGCCGACCGCTGTCGGTGTCTTCCATCACGAACATGTAGTCGCGCTGCGGCACCGGGATGGTTTCGGCGAACGAGGCGCAGGCGATGGCCAGCCGGTCGCCGAGCATTTTCATGTCCGGCTTGAGCGTGGTCATGCCGGTGCCGACCTGGCTGGCCAGGTCGTACAGGGCGTCCAGGTCGGAGGCATTGATTGCGCGTACCACTAACATAGGAGCCTCACTTTATTTTGTGCTTACTTTTTTACGTACTGTCAGATTCTGACGCAGATCACGCTGTCGCCGTCGGTCACGGCCAGCGCTTCCAGCAGCTCGGCCGGCAAGCCGATGCTGTCGGCCGCTTCCAGCGGGTCGCAGGCAAACGTCACGGCGCGGAAGTTTTGCGGCAATCCGGCCGCGATCGCGTAATTGACCTTCAGGCCGGTGCGGCTCGGCGTCACGCCGGCGATGACCTTGCGGGTCATCGAACCGGTAAAGGTGCGCAGCGAATTCTTGTGTGCCTGCAGGATCGGGCCGCCGTCGAAGATATCGATGTAATCGTCCGCCTCGAAGCCTTCCTCGGTCAGCAAGTTGAACGGCAATTCGCCGCTCGGGTGGATCTGGCCCATCGCGGCCTGGGCGTCGCCCGGCAGCAGCGGCACATAGACCGGGTAGTGCGGCATCAGCTCGACGATCAGGGTGCGGTTGCGCGCGCCGCCGATGACTTTTTCGGCGTCCAGGAAATCCATCTGGAAGAATTTGCGGCCCAGCGCATCCCAGAACGGCGACTGGCCGTCGTGATCGGTGATGCCGGCCAGCGGCACGAAAAAGCGGTCGCCGAAACGCTGCGGCGCCAGCACCGCGAACAGCAGCCGCGCGCGCGACAGCAGCGCCGCTTCGAGACCGGCCTGTTCCATGTTGCGCACATAAAAACCGGACAGCTGGGAATAGCCGGTCAGCTCGGAGCACAGCGTCAGCGCATGCACGCTGTGGCTGATGTTCAAGTCGCGCGACACTTGCTGGATGACGTCGTTGCGGAAGGAAAAATAGGTGCCATTCGAACCGGCCGACGCAAAGATCGCGGCGGTGCCGGCGATGCTGCGATCCAGCAGCGATTCAAGCACGAACAGATAGGATTCTTCGCTCGGGATATCGACCTGCGCCGCGAACGACGCGATGGAGCGCTCGACCGAGGCGGCGATTTTCTCGCGCGTCTTCGGCAAGGTATGGACACCCGGCATGGTCAGCGCCGCCAGTGTTTCCAGGGCAGCGATATCCGCAAGTTCTACCGGACGGACAACATACATGTGAACTCCTTTGGGTGCGGATGAAGCTGGTAAAAACCAGAACCGGCCCGCGGCGCAAGCGCGTGGCGCAAGCAGCGGGCCGGCGGTACTAAAACAACAGTGCCTTAGCCGGCCTTGAGCAGGCTGTCGACGGCGGCGCGCAGCAGGCGGCCCGCGTCAAAGATCTGTTCATCGGACACCACCAGCGCAGGCGCCAGGCGCACCACGTCCATGCCGGCGATCAGCACCATCAAGCCTTGCGCTTCGGCGGCTTTCTGGATGTCCTTGGCGCGCCCCTTGTAGGCGTCGCTGACCACCAGGCCGAGCAGCAAGCCGCTGCCGCGCACGGTAGAAAACACTTGCGGGTAGTCGGTGATCAAGCCTTGCAGCACGCCGATCAGCGCCACGCTGGCTGCCTTGACGCGCGCCAGGAAGGTTGGCGTGTTGATGGTTTCCAGCACGGCCAGGCCGACCGTGGCCGCCAGCGGATTGCCGCCGTAGGTGGTGCCGTGGGTGCCGACCGCCAGCGTTTGCGCCAGCGCGTCGGTGGTCAGCATGGCGCCGATCGGGTAGCCGTTGCCGAGCGCCTTGGCGGCGGTCAGGATGTCCGGCGTGACGCCGTAGCCCATGTAGGCGAACAGTGCGCCGGTGCGGCCCATGCCGGACTGGACTTCGTCGAAAATCAGCAGGGCGCCGGTCTTGTCGCACAGCGCGCGCAGCTCTTTCAGGAATTCCGGATTGCCTGGCACTACGCCGCCTTCGCCTTGGATCGGCTCGACAATCACCGCGCACACGTCATCGCCGATGGCGGCGCGCGCCGCTTCGATGTCGTTGTAGGCGATGTGGTTGATTTCTTGCGGCAGCGGTTCGAAACCTTCGGTGTACTTGGCCTGGCCGCCGACCGACACGGTAAACAGGGTGCGGCCGTGGAAGGAGCTGAAGCAGGAAATGATGCGCGACTTGTGCGGACCAAACTTGGCGTGGGCGTATTTGCGGGCCAGTTTCAGCGCCGCTTCATTCGCTTCGGCGCCGGAATTGCAGAAGAACGCGCGGTCGGCGAAGGTCGCTTCGGTCAGCGCCAGCGCCAGGCGCAGCACCGGTTCGTTGGTGTAGCCGTTACCCAGGTGCCACAGGGTGTTGATCTGCCTGGTCAGCGCGTCGACCACCACCGGCGCGCAATGGCCCAGTGCGGTGACCGCGATGCCGGCCGTGAAATCGAGGTAATGCTTGCCGTTCTGGTCCCAGAGATCCAGTCCGGCGGCGCGCACCGGCACCATCGCGGCTGGCGCGTAGGTTGGAACCAGTACGGCATCGAAAGTGTCTCTGGTGACTGGACGAGTGGCGACAGTCGAATCAAGCTTGGCGTTCATGGCATTCCCATCAATGTTAGGGTACAGGACCATCGCAGCCATGGCGGCTGCGCGTGTACTGCATTATAAAAAGGGGGATGCTAAAACTCTTTTGAATCTGCGACAAGGTTTTTCATTTTTCACCGGCATGCGCTGCCTAAAAAGCTGCCAAAAGCTTAATTCGATGGCAGCAGCTTGCGCTGGCGCTCTTCGCGCGGCGTATTGCCGAACAGCGCGCCGAAGGCGGTCGAAAAATGCGAGCCCGATGAAAAGCCGCACATCAGGCCCACTTGCACGATCGAATAGTGGGTATCGAGCAGCAACTGGCGCGCCCGCTGCAGGCGCAATTCCAGGTAATAGCGCGATGGCAAACTGCCCAGGTATTGCTTGAACAGCCGCTCCAGCTGGCGCCGCGACAGGCCGACCAGGTTGGCGATGTCGTCGGTCGACAGCGGTTCCTCGATATTCGCTTCCATCAGCGTCACCGCTTCCGACAGTTTCGGCTGCAGCGCGCCGAAACGCGCCTGCAACGCGACCCGCTGCCGCTCTTCCTTGCCGCGCACCCGGTCGACGCACAGCGCTTCCTTGACATGGGCTTGCACGTCGGCGCCGAAGATGGTCTCGATCAGCGTCAGCGCGAAGTCGATGCTGGCGGCGCCGCCGCAGCAAGTCAGGTGCTGGCCATCGATGTCGAACAGATGCGGCGTCAGGATGGCGCGCTCGGCCCGCGCTTCGGCATCGGCGTACAGCGCCCACGGCAGCGCGATGCGCACGCCGTCCATCACGCCGGCGCTGGCCAGCCACAGCACGCCGGCGCCGACGCCGCCCCAGAACGGCGCGGCGCGGCAGCGTTCGATCACCGCGCGGCACAGTTCCGGACGCAGGGCGGCCTGGGTTTCATCGGCCACCAGCAGCGCCACATGCCAGTGGCCGGGCGTTTCGGCCACCAGCTGTTCCGGGGTGCGCACTTCCAGCCGCAGCACCTCCGGCCCCAGCTCGCGGGCGCACAGGCGCAGCGGCTGCACCAGCCCGGCCCAGCTGATCGAGTCGGCCGTATCGGCAGTTCCCGCATTGATCAGCAAGAAACGCAAGGGCTTGTCCAGCCCGATGCGGGAGAGATTAGCGAATGACATCGAAAGCGCGCACGGGCATCTGTCTGGTTATCAACATGAGGGGTCGGAAAAGAAAGCGCGCATCACTCCGGCACCAGCGCGCCGGCCGGACGCGACGCATTCCATTGGCTCATTATCATACCGGAGATCAGCAGTGCCGCGCCGAGCCAGCCTTGCCAGGTCATCACCTCGCCCAGCCAGAAATAGGCGAAAAACGCCGCCGCGCCCGGTTCGAAGGCGTAAATCACCGCCGCCTCGTTGGCGCTGCTGTGGCGCTGGCCCCAGGTTTGCAGTGAAATGATGGCCGCCGTGCAGACCACGCCCAGGTAGATGAATTTGTCGGCATGTTCGCGCACCGCGGCTGCGCCAACGCCGGATTCGCCGAAGCCGGCGCCGCCCAGGACCAGCCACAGCGCGGCGCACACCGCCACAGTGGCGATCTGCATCACGGTCAGCGTCATCAGCCGGCTGGCCTGGCGGGTCGCGGTCTCCATCATGCGCACATACAGGCCGCAGAAAAACGCGCCCAGCAAGGCCAGCGTTTCGCCATTGCCCCAGCTGGCGTCGCCGTCGGCGCACAGCGCGAACAGGCCGCCGACGGCCAGCAGCAACGCGACCACCATGTGGCGGCCCGGCTTGTGGCCGGCCAGGTAACCGAGCAGCGGCACCACCAGCACATTCAGGCCGGTGATGAAGGCGTTGCGGTTGGAACTGGTCAGCGCCAAGCCCTCGACCTGAAAAACGTAGCTGATAAACAACACCAGCCCCAGCAGTGCGCCGGAGCGGCAATCGGCGCGGGTGGCGCGCCACAGGAACGGCAGCAGCACCAGCGCCGCCACGCCGAAGCGCAGCATGATGATGACGACGGGCGAAAAGTGTGCGGTCAAGCCTTTCATGGTCGGGAAAGTGGTGCCCCACACCAAGGTGACGACAAGCAGGGCAACAATACCGCGGAACTGATGTTTCATTTCAGGGTCTCAGGAATGGGCTGGAGGGATCGTGCCGATACAATCATGCACATACGGCAACAGTCGCCATGTTACCCGGCGCACCAGCGGGCGCGGCAGAAAAATAAGGGCGCTGGGGATATAATCACGTCCTATGGGTGAACGATATCTAAAAAGTATCCGGCTGCTGGCGGAGTGCATGCAAGGCTTCGAGCGCTTCGCGGGCGAGTATGTACGAAAGTTCGGCTTGACGCACGCGCAATTCGACATCATTGCCACGCTGGGCAATACACCCGGCATGACATTCAAGGAACTGGGCCAGAAAACCCTGATTACCAAGGGCACCCTGACCGGGGTGGTCGAGCGGCTGGAACAAAAGGGGCTGATCAGCCGTCAACGCTGCACGCGCGACAAACGTTCTTACTTCGTCCGCCTGACCGATGAAGGCGATCAGGTGTTTGGCGAAGTATTTCCAGCCGTGACGAGCAAGGGCAAGCGGATGTTTTCGCAATTCAGCGATGACGATTTCAGCAAGCTGGAGCAAACGCTGTCTGATTTAAAAGATGTCATCGACGCTGGCGGCTGCTGCAAGAAGGCCTGCAAGCGGGATGCGCCGGGCACCGATAAAAAATAAGCAAACAAGCAAAAACCAAGGAAAAAGATTGAAAACGACTCTGCTCGACGGCAAAAAGCCGGCACACTTCGACAAACACATCATCGGCAACCTGCTGCTCAACGCCAGCACGCCGGAACTGGTGCGCCAGGAAAAACTGATCATCGGCGTGCGCAATGAGGCTGGCGAAATCTACCGCCTGATAGGCGCGACCAAACACAACAGTTTCATGAACGCGGTCGAGGAATTGTTCGACCTGGGCCTGGTCGATGAGTTGCAGGACAGCGACGAAACCGTCCAAGGCTGCGACGCCATCTTCAGCGAAACCGACTAACGCTGGCTTGTTACACCACCGAACAACAACGGCCGCTACCGATTTTTCCCCGGTACCGGCCGTTTTTTCGTCTGGCTGGCCTGGTTTAATGATATTGTTCAACGAAGTCTCACAAAAGTTCCATCAAGCAATATTGCGAGTATAATTTTTTCAATGAACAGACTAGCCGCCTTCCAGAGCATTGCCGCCCAAGCCAGCCGGGGCGAACTGACCTTTCCCAGCAATGTGGCGGTGTCGCTGAAGCTGCAGGAAACCCTGAGCGACCCGGACTGTCATACCGATACGGCGGCCAGGCTGGTGCAAGCCAATCCGCTGCTGGCGGCGCGTGCGGTGGCGATCGCCAATTCAGCGGCCTACAACCGTTCCGGCAATGAGATCACCAGCGTGCGCGTGGCGGTGCAGCGGGTCGGCGTGCGCACCTTGCAATCGCTGGTGGCGGCGCTGATCGTGCGCCAGCTCGGCAGCGCCATCACCGATCCGCTGTTGAAGGCCAAGGCCGACCAGCTGTGGGAACACACGGCCCACGTCGCCGCGCTGTCGCAAGTGATCGCGCGGCGCGTCACCAGGGTCGATCCGGAAACCGCGCTGTTCGCCGGCATCATGCATGAAGTCGGCGGTTTCTACATGCTGTCGCGGGCCGCCGAATTCCCCGGCATCCTGGATGGCGAACCGGAAGACTGGGTCGATCACGGCGAACAGCAAATCGGCCTCGGCGTGCTGAACAAGCTGGCCGTGCCGGATCCGGTCATGGTCGCCATCGGCGCGCTGTGGGAAGGCTTGCGCGCGCTGCCGCCGGAATCGCTGGGCGACACGCTGCTGCTGGCGAACGACCTGGCGCCGGTGGCCTCGCCGCTGCACGAATTGCGCATCGCCGTCGAAAACCGCGCCGCGCGCAGCATCGATTGCGAGATCGGCGACGATACGCTGAACCATATCCTGACCGAAGCGAGCGATGAAGTGAAGTCGCTGCTGGCGGTGCTGATGCTGTAACAAAGTTTTTCACGGATTGGCATTAAACAATCAGGATGAAAAACGGTGAGAAAGAGTCAGACTGCTTGAGCCAACTGCTTGAGCCAACTGCTTGAGCCAGCAACAAGCACTTGCTCAACTCACCGCTCCGATTGCACATCTTGAAGCGTACAGTACAGATCAGCAGCAACATCCGCGACATACGCCGTCACACAGCAACGACGCCGCGATCAAGATACTTTACAAAGCAATCTCAATCAAAATCAAACTGGCTGCGCAACGACTGATTCCGCTTCGCCTGTTCACGCCGTTTTGCCTCATCCAAGCTTACCAAGGGTATTTTGAAAGCGTTTGCCTGCGCATCCATTTTTTGCCGCTCGCTTTGTTTCCGGGCATCTTTCTGGGCCTGCATTGCCTGCTCCCGGCTGACCAAGGGCACTGGATACTGGGGCTCATTCTGTTTCCGGGATTGCTCATGTTGCCGTAATACACTATCCCTGCTTACCAGGGACATATTGGCGACCTCGCTGTGCTTTGTCGTTTTTAACGAGTGAATAGCATTGGGTAACAAGTTGCCTTCTGGACCTCTTGGGAATTTGGAGGTACTTGCTTTCTTTGTGTCTGCGGCAGCATTTCCCTGCAATGCAGCCCAGGCCTTGTCTAGCGTCGAACTACGGGGCGCCGTGCCTCTGGGTTTGGCCGAAGGCTTGGTTTGAGACTGGGTTTGAGGTGTGGCAGAAGCTTGGGGCGTGTAAGCCGGCGGCATGTGCGTTGCATAATTTATAGGAGTCGGATTTCCAGCGTTTGTTGTAGGCATTTTTCTTTTTATTAATAATTAAATAATTAAATAATTAAATAATTTTTTCACAATCGGAGAAACAGCGCCAAATCGTGCGCCATATTCTTATATGAAAAATAATGATAGCTGCAGCTACTCATGAGAATAAGTAATAAGCGACGCCATAAAGTTCCATTCGATAGATCCGGCAATATTCCAGGCACAGCAAGCTGCCGGCGGACCGAGGCGTAAAAAAAGCCCGCTGGGTAGCGGGCCAAAGTCCAAAGCTAGGGATGTCCTGAAAGAGACAACCCCACTATATGCGGCAAAGGGCAAGTACTCTGTGCGTTCACCCACATAAGACAGCGTTGCCCTGATGCAATTACAATGACAGCCGTTTCCATCCATTACGGCCATCATGACCAGCACCGCAGCCCCGGCATTAAAAGACGCGCTCAATCACAGCCGCTTCGAACAAGTCGCCGTCGATGTCCAGGCGGTGTATCCCGCATTCGATGCACCACTTTTCCTGCAACTGGCGTTGCCCGGCCTGGCTGAACTATCGCTGCTGCAACGGGTACGGCGCATGTCGCAAAGCCTGCGGGCCACCCTGCCCCAGGATTATCCGGCCGCGCTGGACGTGCTGCGGCGGCTGATACCGCGCATCCGCGGCGGTTTTACCAGCATGGTGCCGCCCGACTTTGTCAGTCTGTACGGCCTGGAGCATTTCGAGCTGTCGATGGCGGCGCTGAAATTCTTCACCGGTTTCGGCACCTCCGAATTCGCGGTACGCGCCTTCCTGCTGGCCGACCAGGCGCGCGCGCTGGCCATCATGGAAGGCTGGTCGCGCGACGACAGCGACGCGGTGCGCCGCCTGGCCAGCGAAGGCTGCCGGCCGCGCCTGCCCTGGTCGTTCCGCCTCGACGCGCTGGTCAAGGACCCGTCGCCCGTCGCGTCCATCCTCGACAACCTGCACAATGACAGCAGCCTGTACGTCCGTAAATCGGTCGCCAACCATTTGAACGACATCAGCAAGGATCATCCGGACTGGCTGTTCGCGCAGATCGGCAAGTGGCCGCTGGAACAGCCGCACACCAGGTGGATCGTCAAGCACGCCTTGCGCACGCTGATCAAGCAAGGCGAGCAGCGCGCGCTGTCCATCATCGGCGCCGGCGCCGCGCCGCAAGTGGCGCTGTCGGCACTGGCGGTGGAGCCGCGCCAGATCCGCCTGGGCGACAAGGTCACCTTGTCGTTCCAGCTGCAATCGACCGCCGCGGAAGAACAACGGCTGGTGGTCGATTACATCGTCCACTACGTCAAGAAATCCGGCGCGGTGTCGGCCAAGGTGTTCAAGCTGAAGGAAGTGACGCTGCCGCCCGGCCAGGCGGTCACGCTGAGCCGGGCCCAGAGCATCCGCGATTTCACCACCCGCATCCATCACCCGGGCCGCCATGACGTCGAAGTCGTCGTCAATGGCCTCAGCCTGGGCAAGGATTTTTTCGAGCTGTCGCGCTAGGCGAGAGCAGGCCGGGGCAGCATAAAAAAGGCCCGCCATGAGGCGGGCCGAAATCCAAAGCTGGGGATGTCCTGAAACGGACTGGGCAAGAATAGCTTTCAGGCAATATATCCGTCTGTCACCAAACTAACATAAGGATAAAATTAATAAAAAGATTAGGGTGAAATTAATACACCGGATCGGTCTGCTTCCAGGCATCCAGCGCCTGGACCCGGCCGTACCACGCCATCAGGTTGGGATAGCCGCTCACCGGCAATTTCGCCGCCACGGTGTACATCAGCGGCGCGGCCAGCGCAAAATCGGCCAGGCTCAAGCTGTTGCCCACCACCCACTCACGGCCGGCCAGGTGATTGTCGAGTACGGTCGCAAATTGCGCCAGGTCGCGTTCTCCGCGCGCCACTTCCTTGCTGTCGGCGGCGCCGAAACCCACCATGCCTTTCCAGATTTTTTCCCAGGTCAGCACACTGATCGCCGGCGCGAAATGCTGGTTGCCCCAGAACATCCAACGGTTGATTTCGGCGCGCGTACGCGGCGCTTGCGGGTACAGCGTCTGGCCCGGCGTCTGCTCGGTCAGGTATTGCATGATGGCGCAGGATTCCGGCAGCAGGAAGTCGCCGTCCTGCAGCACCGGCACCATGCCGTTGGGATTAATTTCCTGCAACTGGCGCCGCTGGTCCTCGCTCATCAGGTCGACTTCGGTCAAGTCGAGCGGCAGGTTCAACTGGATCGCGGTCATCATGACGCGGCGTGCATTCGAAGAGACAGGATTGTGAAACAGGCGCATGCTATTTACTCCGGTGAATGAATCAAGCCACCATCGTACGGCGCTGCCGCGTCAATTCCTGTCAGGAGTCTTCGTGGATGCCATTCTCCGCGCGCCAGACTTTGAGCAGGTCGTGGCGCCGGGTCGGATAACGCTCGCCGGTCGATGCGGCGGCGGCGATGCGGTCGACCCGGAAATGGCGGATCGCGGCGCGCATTTCACACCAGGCCGCCAGCAAGCGCTTGCCATCGAAAAAAGCCAGCGCGAACGGCCACACGATGCGCTCCGAACTGTCGCCCTTTTCATCGCGATAAGCGATGCGCAGCTTGTGCTGGTAGCGTATCGCCTCGCGCGTCGGCTGCACGAAGACATCGTGGCTGTCTTCGCCGCTCATGCACAGCGGCACCCACAAGCTGGTTTCGGCCATGTTGTCGCGCAAATCCTTGGGCGATGCGGCGGCGATCTTGGCCAGCGCGTTCGACGCCGCCTGCGCCAGCCCGGCGTCGCCCTGGCGGCGCACCCAGCGCGCGCCCAGCACCAGCGCCTCGATCTCGTCGGCGCCGAACATCAGCGGCGGCAGGAAGAAACCCGTGCGCAGCAGATAACCGATACCGGCCTCGCCTTCGACCGGCGCGCCCAGTTCGGACAAGGTCTGGATGTCGCGGTAAATGGTGCGCTCGGATACGCCCAGCTGGCGCGCCAGACAGGCCGCGGTCACCGGGCGGCGGTTGCCGCGCAATGCATCCATCAATAAAAACAGGCGGCCGGCACGGCTCATGACAACCTCTCAGCAAATAGTGAATACTTACAAAGTAAAAATGCCGCCCGGCTTGCACGGGGCGGCATTTCACTCACACGAACGGCAGCGAAACTTACACCACCGCGCCGTCGGTTTCGTCTTTTTCCTTGATCGGCTTGATCAAGTCTTCGCGTTTCACGCCCAGCCACATGGCGATCGCCGCGGCCACGAACACCGACGAGTAAATGCCGAAGCAGATACCGATGGTCAGCGCGACGGCGAAATAGTGCAGCGTCGGGCCGCCCAGGAACAGCATCGACAACACCATCATCTGGGTGCAGCCGTGGGTGATGATGGTACGCGAGATGGTGCCGGTGATCGCGCTGTCGATCACTTCGGTAACGCTCGCCTTGCGCTGCTTGCGGAAGTTCTCGCGAATCCGGTCGAAGATCACCACCGATTCGTTGACCGAGTAGCCCAGCACCGCCAGGATCGCCGCCAGCACCGTCAGCGAGAATTCCCACTGGAAGTAGGCGAAGAAGCCGAGAATGATGACCACGTCATGCAAGTTCGCGAAAATCGCCGCGACCGCGTATTTCCATTCGAAGCGGATGGCCAGGTAAATCATCACGCCGATGATCACCATGATCAGCGCGTTCAAACCGTTCTGCGCCAGCTCGTCGCCCACTTGCGGGCCGACGAATTCGACTTTTTGCAGCATCACCGATTCGGTCCCGGTCGCATCCACGCAGCCGGTCTTGACCACGTGCTCGCCCTTGTCGGTAATCGTGTCCATTTCCTTGCTGGTGCCTTGCTCGGCTTTGCACAGCGCATCGAACGCCAGTTGCGAGCTGTTCGCGCCGCTGGCGGTCTTGACCACCGGCAGGCGTATCATCACGTCGCGCGCGGTGTCGAAGCTGGTCACGCTCGGTTCATCGTAGCCCATCGCGGTCAGCGTGTGGCGGATGCCCTCCAGGTTGGCCGCCTTGGGGTATTTCACCTCCATCACGGTGCCGCCCTTGAATTCGACCGACAGGTGCAAGCCGCGGTGCAGCAGGAAGAATACCGCCGCCACGAAAGTCAGCGCCGACACGACGTTGAAAATCAACGCATGGCGCATGAAGGGAATATCTTTTTTGATCCGGAAAAATTCCATGAAATCCTCTGAGTTCTGGTAAGGCGCCCGGCCTGGCCGGACGCTGTGCTGTCGCTATTGGGTAGGCGCCGCTTATTTGGACAAGCCTGGCGTCCAGACGGTGCCGATGGAAACCGAGGTCAGCTTTTTCTTGCGGCCGTACCACAGGTTGACCACGCCGCGCGAAACGAACACGGCCGAGAACATCGACGTCAGGATACCCAGGCAATGCACGACCGCGAAACCGCGCACCGCGCCGGAACCGAACACCAGCAAGGCCAGGCCGACGATCAGGGTGGTCACGTTGGAGTCGAGAATGGTCGCCCAGGCGCGCTCGAAACCGGCCGAGATGGCCGCTTGCGGCGAGGCGCCGCCACGCAGTTCCTCGCGGATCCGCTCATTGATCAGCACGTTGGCGTCAATCGCCATACCGAGCGCAAGCGCAATCGCCGCGATGCCCGGCAAGGTCAGCGTCGCTTGCAGCATCGACAGCAAGGCGATCAGGAACAACAGGTTGCAAGCCAGCGCCAGCACACTGAAGAAACCGAACATCATGTAGTACAGGATCATGAAGATCGCGATCGCAGCAAAGCCGTACATCGTCGAATGCAAACCTTTCTTGATGTTTTCGACACCCAGTTGCGGTCCGATGGTGCGCTCTTCGATCACGTCCATCGGTGCGTACAGCGCGCCGGAACGCAGCAGCAAGGCCAGTTCGATCGAGTTTTCAGCCGAACCCATGCCGGTGATCTGGAAGCGCGAACCCAGTTCGCTCTGGATGGTCGCCACCGACAGCACTTCCGGCTTGCCTTTTTCGAACAGCACGATGGCCATCCGCTTGCCGACCCGCTCGCGGGTCGCTTCGCGCATCTTGCGGCCGCCGTCGCCGTTCAGGTCGATCGATACGGCGGCTTGCTGGTTCTGGTCGAAGCTCGACGTGGCGCTGGAAATATAGTCGCCGGTCAGGATCACGTCTTTCGACAACACCACCGGTACATTTTTACCGACGGTGAACAGTTCCGAGTTGAAGGGAATCGATGCCGACAATTCAGTGCCCGGGGTCACGGTTTCATCGACCAGGCGCACTTCCAGCGTCGCGGTGCGGCCGATGATGGCCTTGGCGCGCGCCACGTCTTGCACACCAGGCAACTCCACGACGATGCGGTCAGGACCTTGCTGCTGGATGATAGGTTCGGCCACGCCCAGCTCGTTGACGCGCTTGGACAGGGTCGAGATATTTTGTTTCACGCCATCGTCGATGGTTTTCTTCAGCGCCGCCGGTTTCAGGCTGACGATCAATTTCAAGTCGTCGCCATCGGCCGCATCGGCGAAGGCCAGGTCGGCGCTCTGGTCGGACAGCAGGTTTTTCGCCTGGCTGCGGGTGGCCGCATCGCGGAACTTGATTTCCACCGTGTCGCCGACACGCTCAATACCGGCATGGCGAATATTTTTGTCGCGCAAGCTGCTGCGCGCGCTGGCCTGGATGCCCTGGATTTTCTTGGTCAGCGCGGCCTTGACGTCCACTTGCATCAGGAAATGCACGCCGCCGCGCAAGTCGAGGCCGAGGTACATCGGCAACGCGTGCAGGCTTTGCATCCATTTCGGGGTATTCGGCTGCAAATTGACCGAGACCAGATAGGTCGGGTCGTCATGATCGGGATTCAAATCCTTTTCCAGCACCAGCTTGGCCTTGAACTGGGTGTCGGGATCGTTGAAGCGCACGCGCACCGACGCGCTGCTGCCGACGCCGTCGAACGCGACGCCATCCGACTTGATGTTTTCTTTCACCAATATCTGTTCGACTTGCGCCACCATGTCGCTCGTCATTTTGACGGTCGATTTTCCGCTGGTAACTTGCAGCGCCGGCGATTCGCCGAAGTAATTGGGCGCCGTGTACAGTGCGCCCAGCAATAAGGCGACGGCGATGAGGATGTATTTCCAGACAGGATAGCGATTCATATTGTTTCAGCGTTCAGTGTTGAGCGTCGGAGGCATCATGACAAACGGCGCCGGTTTGTTGTGCAAACCAGCGCCGGCAGGGACGGTCTTACAGAGCTTTCAGGGTGCCTTTTGGCAGCAACACCGTGACGGAGCTCTTTTGCACCACAACTTCGGTGCCGCTTGCCACTTCGATCGTGACGTAAGCGTCTTTAACTTTGGCAACCGTGCCCAGCAGGCCACCGGCGGTGACGACTTCATCGCCCTTGGCCAGTGCGTCCATCATCGCTTTTTGCTCTTTGGCGCGTTTTTGCTGTGGACGTATCATCAAGAAATACATCACGACAAACATCAGTACCAGCGGCAAGAAGCTGGTCAGGTTGCCGCCCAAGCCGAGCGCGTCGGTAGGGGTTTGAGCGTAAGCGTTGGAAATGAGGGACACGGTGACTCCAATAATTCTAATCAGTTTAAAAATAGCGCTGTATTCTAGCACTGGCCGGCGGCGATAGACGCAAGCGCGCATATAGGGCTTATAAATCATTTTGCAATGACTTGTCCACTGCTTATATCTTTTACGCGCCGCGCGCGCGCTCCGCATGGAATTGCAGGGTGAAGGCGTGGAAACGGTCTTCATCCAGCGCTACCCGCATCTGGCGCATCAAGTCCAGGTAATAGTGCAGATTATGGATGGTATTCAGGCGCGCGCCGAGGATTTCCTTGGAACGGTGCAAATGATGCAAATAAGCACGCGAGAAATTGCGGCAGGCGTAGCAGCCGCACGTCTCGTCCAGCGGCGCCTTGTCATCCTTGTACTTGGCGTTCTTGATCTTGATGTCGCCGAAACGGGTGAACAGCCAGCCATTGCGGGCGTTACGGGTAGGCATCACGCAATCGAACATGTCGATGCCGTTCGACACGCCCGCGACCAGGTCTTCCGGCGTGCCGACGCCCATCAGATAGTGCGGCTTGTTGGCCGGCAAGCGCGGGCCGACGTGGGCCAGCATGCGCATCATGTCTTCCTTCGGTTCTCCGACCGACAGGCCGCCGATGGCGATGCCGGGGAAATCGATTTCTTCCAGGCGCGCCAGCGATTCGTCGCGCAAGTCTTCGAACATGCCGCCCTGTACGATGCCGAACAGCGCATTCGGGTTGCCGCCGTCGTGGAATTCGTTTTTCGAGCGCTGCGCCCAGCGCAGCGACATGCGCATCGACTTGGCCGCTTCTTCGATGGTGGCCGGACGGCCGTCGATTTCATACGGCGTGCATTCGTCGAATTGCATGACGATGTCGGAGTTCAGCACGCGCTGGATCTGCATCGACACTTCCGGCGACAGGAACAGCTTGTCGCCATTGATCGGCGAATTGAAATGCACGCCCTCTTCGGTGATCTTGCGCATCGCGCCCAGCGAAAACACCTGGAAACCGCCGGAATCGGTCAAAATTGGCTTGTTCCAGCCCATGAAATCGTGCAAGCCGCCGAATTTTTCCATCACGGTATTGCCTGGACGCAGCCACAAATGGAAGGTATTGCCCAGGATGATTTGGGCGTTAATTTCATTCAATTCCAGCGGCGACATCGCCTTGACCGAGCCGTAAGTACCGACCGGCATGAAAATCGGCGTTTGCACCACGCCATGGTTCAGCGTCAACGTACCGCGGCGAGCCTTGGTCAAGCCGCTCGTATCGGTTTTCAGTAATTTAAAATCCAGCATTCTTATTCATCTTTCGTATCATGATTCTGGGTTGCCAAGCGGTGCGGCGCGCGATTGCGTAGTCAGCAGCATCGCATCGCCATAGCTGAAAAAGCGGTAATTCCGGGCAATCGCGTGGGCGTAGGCGTCGCGGATCGGCTGATAACCGGCAAAAGCCGACACCAGCATCAGCAAGGTCGATTTTGGCAAATGGAAATTGGTGATCAAGCGCGTCACGGTCTTGAATTGGTAACCCGGCGTAATGAACAAGGCCGTATCGGCGCTGCCGGCCAGCAATTCGCCGCTTTGCGAAGCGGACTCCAGCGCGCGCAAGCTGGTGGTGCCGACCGCCACCACATCGCGCCCGGCGGCCTTGGCGGTCCGCACCGCGTCGACGGTTTCTTGCGGCATGGTGTACCACTCGGTATGCATCTTGTGTTCCGCCAGCACTTCGGTGCGCACCGGCTGGAAGGTGCCGGCGCCCACATGCAGCGTCACATAGGCGAAATTGACGCCCTTGGCTTTTAATTGATCGAGTAAGGCCTGGTCGAAATGCAAACCCGCGGTCGGCGCGGCCACTGCGCCCGGCACCTTGTTGAACACGGTTTGATAGCGGGTTTCATCGAACTCGTCGGCATCGTGCTCGATATACGGCGGCAGCGGCAAGCGGCCGTGCGCCTCGATCAGGTCGAACACGTCGGCGTCGAAATGCAGCGTAAAGAATTCGCCGGCGCGCTGGCCGACGGTGACGTCGAACGCATCGGCCAGGCGGATGCGGCAACCCGGCGGCGGCGATTTGGACGCGCGCACCTGGGCCAGCACGGTGCGGTTGTCGAGCACGCGCTCAACCAGCGCCTCGATCTTGCCGCCGCTTTCCTTGACGCCAAAAAACCGCGCCTTCAAGACGCGGGTATCGTTCATGACCAGCAAATCGCCGGCCTGCAGCAGCCCGACGATGTCGGCGAAACTGCGGTCGGCCAGCGTGTCGCCGTCCAGATGCAGCAAGCGCGACGCGCTGCGCTGCGGCAAAGGGATTTGCGCAATATTTTCTTGCGGTAAATTGAAATCGAAATCGGAAAGCGAATACATGCGTTTACTTCAAAAATGATTAGAAATGCGCAATTGCACGGGTAGCCCTATACTGTGCGCCTATACAGGTATTACAATATCGAGCCGCACTGGCCCATCGCGGTACGCCAATGAAAGTTGACGGCCAACCCTCTATTTTACGCTAACCGTCCTTAATTTAGCCGCTATGCCAGAAAGCAAGCCGAAAATCGCCAAGAAAGCCGTCAGCAACGAAAGCAAGCTGGCCAAGCTCGGCTTGCGCTCCGACATGGACCTGGTGCTGCATCTGCCGATGCGCTACGAAGACGAAACCAAGGTCTGCACCATCCGCGACGCCTGCCTGCGCGGCGGCGAATCGTGGCAAGTCGAAGGCCTCGTCACCAAGTGCGAAGTCGGCTACAAGCCGCGCCGCCAGCTGCTGGTCACGATTGCCGACGAAACCGGCGACCTGTTGCTTCGCTTCATGAATTTCTATGGCAGCCAGGTCAAGCAATTGGCCGAGGGCACCCGCGTGCGGGCCCGCGGCGAATTGAAACACGGCTTCTTCGGCGCTGAAATGGTGCACCCTGGCTACAAAGTCGTCAACCAGGGCGCGCCGCTGCCGACCGAACTGACGCCAGTGTATCCATCCGGCGAAGGCTTGTCGCAAGCGATTTTGCGCCGCTCGATTGCCGAAGCGATGAAACGGATCGACTGGCAAGACACCTTGCCGCCCGCCTTGCGCCAGGAAATGCAACTGGCGGATTTTGAGCCGGCCGTGCGCCTGCTGCATTATCCGCCGCAGGAAATCGATGAACACCAGCTGGCCGACCGTTCCCATCCGGCCTGGATACGGATGAAGTTCGACGAATTGCTGGCCCAGCAACTGTCGCTGAAGCGGGCCCAGTTCGCGCGCCGCTCCAAGGGCGCCGCCTCGCTGCCGGTGATCGGTGCGCTGTCGAACGCCTTCCAGGCCGCCTTGCCGTTCAAGCTGACCGGCGCGCAAGCGCGCGTGCTGGGCGAAATCCGCGCCGACCTGCTGCACCCGTATCCGATGCAGCGCTTGCTGCAAGGCGACGTCGGCAGCGGCAAGACGGTGGTCGCGGCGCTGGCCGCCACCCAGGCGATCGACAGCGGCTTCCAGGCAGCATTGATGGCGCCGACCGAAATCCTGGCCGAACAGCACTTCCGCAAGATCGCCGCGTGGATGGAGCCGCTCGGCGTCACCGTCGCGTGGCTGACCGGCAGCCTGAAAAAGAAAGAAAAGCTGGCGGCGCTGGCCCTGATCGAATCGGGACAGGCGCAACTGGTGATCGGCACCCATGCGCTGATCCAGGACAACGTGCAGTTTTCCAGACTGGAACTGGTGATCGTCGACGAACAGCACCGCTTCGGCGTCGGCCAGCGCCTGACGCTGCGCAACAAGGGCGATGCGGCGGCCGTGCCGCACCAGTTGATGATGTCGGCCACGCCGATCCCGCGCACGCTGGCGATGACCTATTACGCCGACCTGGAAGTGTCGGTGATCGATGAATTGCCGCCGGGACGCACGCCGATCGTCACGCGCGCGATCGACCAGAACCGGCGCGAAGAAGTCATCGCGCGGGTCCATGCGGCCGCGCTGGAAGGCCGGCAAGTGTACTGGGTCTGCCCATTGATCGAAGAGTCGGAAGCGCTGCAACTGCAAACCGCCACCGAAACCCACATGATGCTGGCCGAAGCGCTGCCGGCGCTGCACGTCGGGCTGGTGCACGGGCGCTTGAAACCGGCCGAAAAGCAGGAAGTGATGGACGCCTTCATCGCCGGCCAGAGCCACGTGCTGGTCGCCACCACCGTGATCGAGGTCGGGGTCGACGTGCCGAACGCGTCGCTGATGGTGATCGAACACGCCGAGCGCTTCGGCCTGTCGCAGCTGCACCAGTTGCGCGGCCGGGTCGGCCGCGGCTCGGCGGCCAGCGCCTGCCTGCTGCTGTACCAGGGCCCGCTGGGCGGCGTGGCGCGGCAACGCCTGATGACCATGCGCGAAACCACCGACGGCTTTGAAATCGCCCGGCGCGACCTGGAAATCCGCGGCCCCGGCGAATTCCTCGGCGCGCGCCAGTCCGGCCAGGCGATGCTGCGCTTCGCCGACCTGGAAACCGACCAATGGCTGGTGGAACAGGCGCGCGACGTGGCGCACAAGCTACTGCACGACAAATCGGCGGCCAGCACCGCCGTCGTCGAAGCGCACCTGGCGCGCTGGCTGGGCGGCAAGGAAGAGTTTTTGAAGGTGTAGTTACATCAAGTCAGCCTGGTAAGTCAGGCCAATCTGGCCGCGCATGGTATCGAGCACGCCCATCAATTCGACGCTTTCGGCGTGCGGCATCAGCGGGCTTTCGATCAGGCCGGCGCGGATGCAGCGCATCGTTTCGATGACTTCATGGGCATAGCCGTTGCCGATATATGGCGTGGCGATGCTGCGCGTGGCGATGCCGGGGATATCCACGCTGAGGCTCTGCGCCTGGTAAAAACGGTTGTGGATGCGGATACGGCCCAGCGTGCCGGTGATCGTCAATTCGGACGGGGTCTGGGCGCGGATGGTGCACGCGCACGACGACAGGGCGCCGCTGGCGTGGCGCAGCGAAAACACGGCGTGCTCGTCGACGCCGGTATCGCCCAATTCGCCCAGCGCCTGCACTTGCACGACCGGGCCGAGGAAGTACGCCGCCATCGACAATGGATAAATGCCGATGTCGAGCAGCGCACCGCCGCCCAGCCCGGGATTGAGCAAGCGGTGTTGCGGCCCGAAGGTGCTGACAAAACCGAGGTCGGCCTGCAACTGCCGCACGGCGCCGATTTCACCGCTGGCGATGATGCGCCGCGCTTCCAGCGCGCCAGGCAGGAAACGGCTCCACATCGCTTCCATCAAGAACAGGTTTTTTTGACGCGCCAGCGCCACCACCTGCTGCGCTTCGCGGCGGTTCATCGTAAAGGCTTTTTCGCACAGCACATGCTTGCCGGCGTTCAGGCACATCAGCGTATTTTCGGCATGCAGCGTGTGCGGCGTGGCGATGTAGATCACGTCCACTTCGGGATCGTCGGCCAGCGCCTGGTAGGATGCATGGCGGCGCGCGACGCCGAATTCGGCGCCGAAGCGCTCGGCGCCGGCACTGCTGCGCGAGGCGACGGCCACCAGTCTGGCGTCCGGCACATCGGCCAATGCCTGCGCCAATGCGTGCGCGATTTTTCCCGTGCCCAGTATGCCCCAGCGTATGACGTTATCCATGCTCTCCACTCTTATTTGTCGGCCGTTTTCCGCTTTGGGCGGAACACTCCGGTGTCACTGTAAAAAGCCTCATCCTGGCCGGGCCACCAGCCGGGTATGCCCAGCACTTGCAGCGGCGTGAAGTCGACGGTCGTCAACCCCTGTTCCGCCAGGTCTTGCGAGACACGTCCATCGATCCAGGCGCGGCGAGCGTCGAAATCGAGGCTAAAAAATTCATCGCCGGCCAATACCACGCGGGTATGCGCGGTGATCGCCTTGTAGGGCGTGACCAGCTTTTCCATCAGCGCGTGGCCGAACAGCCACAGCTCGGCGTCGCGGCCGAATGTAGCGCGCTGGCCGATGAAGGCGTTGCCCCAGTCATGCTCGCGCAGCGCATCGACCAGGACCAGGCCGGCGGCGCTGTCGCGGACGATCAGCAGCGCGGAATTTTCATCGAAGATGGTCGCCCCGTCACGCGCCGGACCGCGCGACTTGCCGACGCCCGACAGCGCGATCTGCGCCGCCTGCAAGGCGTTCAATTGCCGCTTGATGCGCGGGAAGGTCAGCCATACCAGGGTATTGAAAAAGTCGTGCAGGTTGTCGCGGGTCGGCACGCCGCCGGTGGCGCCGATGAATTCTTCATAGGCGATACCGTCCGGCAGCGAACTTTGCGGCACGAACGACAGCGGCAAACCGGTCGGATTGCACAGCTTCATGCTGCGCGCCTGCACATTGAACGCCTCGATCAGGCTGTGCCGTTGCAGGTCGAGCCGGCCGAACGCCGGCCGCACCGTCGCATACCAGGGCTGGTTCCAGTCGATGACGTCCAGCATGGCCCGCTTACACCAGCTTCCAGTTGATTTGCTCGCCGGCGTTCAGCGGGATCACTTTCAGGTCGGCCAGCGGCAGCGAGTCCGGCATGGTCCATGATTCGCGGCGCAGCGTGACGCTGCCGCTATTGCGCGGCAAACCGTAGAAGGCCGGACCGTTGAAGCTGGCGAACGCTTCCAGTTTGTCCAGCGCGCCGGCGCGTTCGAACGCTTCGGCATACATTTCCATCGCGTGCAGCGCGGTGTAGCAGCCGGCGCAGCCGCAAGCCATTTCTTTCGCGCCTTGCGCGTGCGGCGCCGAATCGGTGCCGAGGAAGAAACGCTCGTCGCCGCTGGCGGCGGCCGTCATCAGCGCCAAACGGTGTTCTTCGCGCTTCAGGATCGGCAGGCAGTAATAATGCGGGCGGATGCCGCCCTTGAAGATTTCATTGCGGTTGTACAGCAAATGGTGGGCGGTGATGGTGGCGGCGATCGGGCCATCCGCTTCCGCCACGTATTGCGCGGCGTCCTTGGTGGTGATGTGTTCGAACACCACGCCTAATGCTGGGAAGCTGCTGCGCAATGGACGCATCACGCGTTCGATGAACACGGCTTCGCGGTCGAAGATGTCGATGTCGGGATCGGTCACTTCGCCATGCACCAGGAACGGCATGCCGACTTCCTGCATCACTTCCAGCACCTTGTAGCAATTCTTCAAGTCGGTCACACCGGCGTCGGAATTGGTGGTCGCGCCGGCCGGGTACAACTTGACGGCATGCACAAAACCGCTGTCGCGCGCGCGGCGGATTTCATCCGGCACGGTATTGTTGGTCAGGTACAAAGTCATCAATGGCTCGAAATCGACGCCTTCCGGTATCGCCGCCAGGATACGCTCGCGGTAGGCGGCGGCATCGGCGGTGGTGGTGACCGGCGGTTTCAGATTCGGCATCACGATGGCGCGGCCGAACTGGCGCGCGCTGTGCGGCAACACGCTGGCCATGGTGGCGCCGTCGCGCAAATGCAGGTGCCAGTCGTCTGGGCGGGTGATGGTCAGGCTTTGTGGAGTGACAATATTGGACATGGCGGCTTTCTGGTACGGATGATGGCAAATAACAGCTGCCGTCATTTTACCAGTCCGGCCGCCGCTTATTCAGTTGCCTATTCAGCGCCGTCATGGCAGCCGCAGGAATTGCGTATCCGCAGTTCCGGGGCCAGCCGCACGGTTTGGCGGGCGCTGTCGGGGTCGTTGATGCGCGCCATCATCAATTGCACCGCCATGGCGCCGATCGCTTCGCAGGGCTGGTCCATCACGGTCAGGCGCGGGCTGAAGGAATCGGCCCAGTCGAAATCGTCGAAACCGACCAGCGCGATATCTTTCGGCACTTCCAGGCGCAAGTCGCGGAAACCGCGCATCACGCCGATGGTCATCAAGTTATTACTGGAAATAATCGCGGTCGGCGCCTGCTCCAGCGCCAGCAAGCGGTGCACCGAGGCGCGCGCCGGTTCGATCTGCGATTGACCGCACAGCACCAAGGCCGGGTCGAACGGCAAGCCGGCTTGCTGCAAGCCTTGCAGATAACCGGCCTGGCGCTCGTCGCTGGTGCTCAAGCCTGGTTTGCCGGCGATAAAACCGATGCGCCGGTGGCCATGGCTGGCCAGGTGACGCACGATATCGGCCATCGGCTTGGCATTTTCGACGCCGACCTGGTCGAAATTCTCCGGCACCAGGCGGTCGATCAAGACCACCGGCAATTTGTTTTCTTCCAGGTAGCGGAACACCCGGCGCTCCGGATCGGCGGCCGGCGCCAGGATGATGCCGTCGACGCGGCGCTGGTGCAGCGCCTTGACGATGCGCAATTCATGCTCGGCATCGTCGCGCGTGTCGGACAGGAAAATCATCAAACCATGCCGCTCCGACTCGTTCTCGATGGCGCGCACGATATCGTTGAAGTAATGGTTCGACACCGCCGAAATCGCCACGCCGATGGTGTTGGTGCGCGATTGCGCCAACGCCCGCGCCAGGATGTTGGGGGTGTAGCCGGCTTCCTGCATGGCCGCCTTGACGGCCTTTTCGGTTTCCGGCTGCACCTTGCGGGTGCCGTTCAGTACGTGCGAGACGGTGGTGACCGATACCCCCGCGCGCCTAGCCACATCACCCATCGTTGCCACATTCATCTCCAGCACAGTAAAACCAGCATTTTACGTCAAGCGGCCTCTTCCATTTAAGGCAACTTTCAATACTTTTAAGCCTATCGTTACGCCAAGGCGTCGGCCGGCAAGTCTTGCGGATTCTTGGCGCCGGTCATGATCGCCACCGTATCCGACATGCTGATGGTTTTCGGATTGACCACCGCGGCGCGGCGGCCCAGGCGCTGGATGTGGATGCGGTCGGCGATTTCGAACACGTGCGGCATGTTGTGGCTGATGAGTATCACCGGCAAGCCCTTGTCGCGCACCCGGCGTATCAATTCCAGCACCATATTGCCCTCCTTCACACCCAAGGCCGCGGTCGGTTCATCGAGGATCACCACATGGCGCGCGAACGCCGTGCTGCGCGCCACCGCGACGCCCTGGCGCTGGCCGCCGGACAAGGTTTCCACCGCCTGGTTCATCGAGCGGATGCCGATCTTCAAATCCTGCATATGACGGGTCGCTTCCGACAACATGGCTTTCTTGTCGATCAGGCGCAGCCATTTACCGAGTATGCCAGGACGCAAGATTTCACGGCCCATGAACAGGTTTTCGGCAATCGTCATCGCCGGCGCCACCGCCAAATCCTGATACACGGTTTCGATACCGTGCTTGCGCGCATCGATCGGCGACTGGAAACGGACTTCCTTGCCATCGAGTTTCAGCGTGCCTTCATCCGGCACCAGCGCGCCGGACAGCGCCTTGATCAGCGACGATTTACCGGCGCCGTTATCGCCGATTACCGCCAGGATTTCACCGGCCCGCAAGTCGAAGTCGACGCCGTCCAGCGCCGTCACCTGGCCGTAGCGCTTGACCAGGCCGCGCGCTTCGAAAATGGTGCGCGCCGTTGGTTTAACAGTAGTGTTCATGGCTCAACCTTTCTTGTGGGTCAGTTGATCGGCGGCGACCGCCAGGATGACCAGCACGCCGGTGACCAGGATCTGGAACACGGACGACACGCCCATCAGCGTCAAGCCATTGCGGAACACGCCGACGATCATCACGCCGATCAGCGTGCCGACGATATTGCCGCGGCCGCCGAACAGGCTGGTGCCGCCCAGCACTACGGCAGTGATGCTGTCGAGGTTGTCGGTTCCGCCCGATTGCGGGTCGCCGACGCCGAGTCGGGCCACCGACACCAGCGCGCCGATGCCATAGATCAAACCGGCGACGGTATAGACGGTGATCATCACGCGTTTGGTGGCGATGCCGGTCAGGCGCGCCGCTTCCGGATTATTGCCGACTGCATAGATGTGGCGCCCCGGCGCCGTTTCGCGCAAGAACAACCAGGTCACGGCATACATCAGCAGCATCAGCACGGTGCCGTAGGCGATGCTGGTTTGGCCGATCTGGAAGGTGTTACCCAACGCCACCATGACGTTCGGCAAATCGGTCACGGTCTGGGCTTCGGAATACAACTGGGTAATCGCAAACAGGATATTCATCGTGCCCAGTGTGACGATGAAAGCCGGCAATTTGATCAGCGTGACCAGCGCGCCATTGACATAGCCGATCAGCGTGCACACGCCGATGGCGCACAACATCGCGACGACCGGATCGACGCCGTGCACCACGGCGAATTTGGTGACGATGACCGAACCCAGCGCCATCGCCATGCCGCACGACAAGTCAATGCCGGCGATCAGGATGATCAGGGTCTGGCCGATCGCCAGGATGCCGATCACCATGACTTGTTGCAGGATCAGCGAAAAATTCTGTCCGCTCATGAAGCGGTCGGATTGGAAGGAAAAGAAAATGCAGGCGATCAGCAGCGCGAAAAAAGGCCCGAGCGAAGCGAGCGGCGGCAAACGGTCAAGATAGGGTTTCATGATGGTGCTTTCAACAAAGACTCGGCAAGGTTCGCGGACCTTGCCGGCGAATCAATTCAACGTGCCGGGCCGACGACATCGTAAAGGCCCGGCGCAATGCTTCGCTTGATCAGGATTTCTTGCCCCAGCACTCATCCATGCCGGTCTTGATATCCTTGCTGTCGATGCCTTTGAGCGGCGTGCCGGTGATCAGGGTCACGCCGGTATCGTAGTAGCCGGACACTTTCTTGCCTTGCTTCGCATAGGCGATGCCGGCGCCGACGCCCATCGCCGCCATCTTCAGCGGATATTGCTGGGAGGTGGCGGCGATCACGCCGCGCTGCACGTCGCGGATGCCGTTGCAGCCGCCGTCGATCGACACGATCATCACGCCTTTTTCCTTGCCGGCCGCTTGCAATGCCTTATACGCGCCGGCCGCGGCGGGTTCGTTGATGGTGTACACCAGGTTGATGTCCGGATTTTTCTGGATGCAGTTTTCCATCGCGGTCTGGGCCTTGGCCTGGTCGCCATAACTGTCGGCCATGCAGACCACGTCGGCGGTCTTGGCCTGGGTGGTGCGCTTGGCGTCGATGCCAGGCGCGCCGAAACCGGACAGGAAGCCGTTGTGGCGCAGCAAGCCGACCGAGTTACCTGGGAACAAGTCCATCATCGCCAGCTTGATCGGCTTGCCGGCCATCGCGACTTTGGCGTATTGGCCGATCAGCACGCCGGCCTTGAAGTTATCGGTCGCAAACAGCGCATCGACGGCTTCGGTCGGTTCGGTCGGGCTATCCAGCGCGATCACCATGACGCCCTTGGCCATGGCTTTTTTCAGCGAAGGAACAATTGCTTTCGAATCGCTCGGCGTGATCAGGATGGTCTTGGCGCCGGCCGCGACCATGTTTTCCAGCGCCGTCACCTGGCCGGCGTTATCGCCGTCGGCCTTGCCGGCGCCGGTCAGCAGCTTGGCGCCGTTGGCGTTGGCGGCTTGTTGCGCGCCCTCTTTCATCTTGACGAAGAAAGGATTGGTTTCCGTCTTGGTGATCAGGCCGACGATAGGCTGGTCGGCCGCCACTGCCATGCCGGCCAGGCCGGTCATGATGCTTGCTGCGATGAGTGTCTGGAATTTCATGGGGGTCTCCGTTTTTTTATATTCACTAAGTGAGGGTGCTGCCTGAGGGTGCTGCCGTACTGCCTTGGATTGCTCTTGTCATCTTGCCGGTTCTTGTCCTTTCTAATGAAATATATGGAAAGACGGTATCCGGCACGATCCAGATGAAGCCGGATGTGCGGGCCAATTCTTGGCTCAAAACAAGTGGGTCGTATTCAGTTGCGGGCAACGATTACCACTGGAAAACCAGGTCGGCGCGCGGCGCGGTCGCTTCGATCAGCCGCGCGTTCGGTTCATCGGTATTGGCGACCCAGTTCAGCGCGTCGCCTTGCGCGCGGCCGAAACGCACATGCCGTTCGACCAGCCGCGACTGGCGCAGCGCACTGTCGATATCGACGTACCAGACTTCATCGAGCAAAGGTTTGACGTGAACCCACGGGCCTTGTTCCAGCAACAGGTAGTTGCCTTCGGTGATCACCAGCGGCGTCTTGCTATCGATCGCAATGGCGCCGGCGACCGGCTCTTCCAGGTTGCGGTCGAATTCAGGGGCATAGACGGTTTCGCCAGGCGTGTTGTCGCGCAGGCGGCGCAGCAGCGCCACATAACCGGCGCTGTCGAAGGTATCCTGGGCGCCTTTGCGGTGACGGCGTTGCAAGCGGTTCAACTCGGCATTGGCCAGGTGGTAACCATCCATCGGCACCACCACAGCCTTGTCGCCCAGCGCTTCGGCCAGTTGTTGCGCCAGCGTCGATTTGCCGGCGCCAGGCGGCCCGACGATGCCGAGCAAGCGGCGCGAACCCGAGGCCAGCAATGCCTCGATGCGTTGTAGATAAAGGTCTGCGATACGGTTCATGCCGGTCTCCTGCTGCTTTTATGATGCTGCCACAAAATAACTGGGCGCTGTCTGTTTTTTTACCATCATGGCAGATTGTTTTTACGTGCGCAAGCGGTTGCGCAACCGCTTGCGCAATATTTTTTCAAGCTTAAATCGATAATATTGCTAAAAATAACAAGACTCCGAAGCCTCAGCAAAAAACGGGCCAACAGACCAATATCGGGGTGAAATTTCATTTTTGTTAAAATTATGAAAATCAAAACAAGAAGGAGGCACAGGCATGACGATTACTGTCAGAATCGCCACCGGACACGATATCGATACCGTGTTCGAGATCCGCACCAGCGTGCGGCAAAACCATCTATCGCGCGAGCAATTGGCGGAAATGGGCATCACCCCGGAAGCGTTGCTTGACGCCATAGACGGCGGCGATGCGCGCATCTGGATCGCCGAAATGGACGGCGCGGCCGCCGCATTTGCCATGGCCGACGCCGACGAAGGCACGGTGTTCGCGATGTTCGTCCGGCCGCAATACGAAGGACGCGGCCTGGGCCGGCTATTGATGCAGGAAGCGGAAGCGTTCCTGTTCGCCCGCAAGGAGCTGATCTGGCTGGTCACCGATGCGGCGAGCGAGATCCGCGCCAACGGTTTTTATCAAAGGCTGGGATGGCGGCAGGCCGGCGCTATCGTCGATGGCGATATCCGTTACGAAAAGACGGCCGGGAAATAAGCAAGAGATAAGCAAGAGATAAGCAGCCGGGCGCATGGCGCGCCCGGCCGGCAAGCTTAGAGCCTATCCCAGTAGATGAATACGCCCTCTTCTGGCGTTCCTCAGTAGCGGGGACTGCGTTGATTGTCGTCGCGTGGCCCGCCACGCGTCCTCCTCACGCCTGGTCCGCGCTCCCGATGCGCGGCCAGAACAAGACGCTCACTACTGGGATAGGCTCTTAGTGGATGATCTTGGCCAGGAAATCGCGCGCCCGGTCGGAGCGCGTGGTTTCAAAGAATTCTTCCTTGCTGCAATCCTCGATGATCTTGCCCTGGTCCATGAACACGATGCGGTTCGCCACGCGCCTGGCGAATCCCATTTCATGGGTCACCACCATCATCGTCATGCCTTCCTGCGCCAGGCCCACCATCACGTCCAGCACTTCATTGATCATTTCGGGATCGAGCGCCGACGTCGGCTCGTCGAACAGCATCGCGATCGGGTCCATCGACAAGGCGCGCGCGATCGCCACGCGCTGTTGCTGGCCGCCCGATAGTTGGCCGGGGAATTTATCTTGTTGCGCCAGCAAACCGACCCGGTCCAGGTATTTCAAGCCCTTGGCATTGGCTTCGTCGGCGCTGCGGCCCAATACCTTGATCTGGGCGATGGTCAGGTTTTCACGGATAGTCAGGTGCGGAAACAGTTCGAAGTTCTGGAACACCATGCCTATGCGCGCGCGCAACTTCGACAAATTGGTTTTCGGATCGTTGACGGTGATGCCGTCGACCAGGATGTCGCCCTTTTGTATCGGCTCCAGTCCGTTGACGGTCTTGATCAGCGTCGACTTGCCGGAACCGGACGGACCGCAAATCACCATCACGTCGCCCTTGGCAACCTTGGTGCTGCAATCGGTCAATACCTGGAACTCGCCATACCATTTATTGACGTTCTTCAGTTCGATCATCTTCTTCTCTAATTCGCTCATCTTTTTCTCTCTTATTCGGCACAAGCCCGTGCTTCCCTAACGAATGATGGCGACGCGGCGCTGCAAACGCCGCACCACCAGCGACAAGCCAAAGCACAGGACGAAATACACCACGGCCACAAACACATACATTTCGACCAGCCGGCCATCGCGCTGGGCAATTTTCGATGCTGCGCCGACAAAGTCTGGAATCGACAGCACATACACCAGCGACACATCCTGGAACAGCACGATGGTTTGTGTCAGCAAGACTGGAATCATATTACGGAACGCTTGCGGCAGTACGATGTTCGCCATCGTCTGCCAGTAATTCATGCCCAGCGCCTGGCCGGCCCAGGCCTGGCCACGCGCTACCGACTGTATGCCGCCGCGCATGATTTCACAGTAATACGCCGCCTCGAACATGATGAAGGTGATCAGCGCCGATGAAAATGCGCCGACCTTGACCGGTTCATCCGAACCGATGATCCAGGCCGCGATATACGGCACCAGGAAATAAAACCAGAAGATCACCAGCACCAGCGGAATCGAGCGGACCAGGTTGACGTAGCCGCCGGCAGCCAGCGACAGCACACGGATGCCAGACAGCCGCATCAGCGCCAGCACCGTACCCAGCAAGATGCCGCCGACCATCGCCAGCGCCGTCAATTCCAGCGTGAACAGCATGCCGGTCTTGAACAGGTACACCCAGGAACGGGCAATCACATCGAAGTCGAAATTGCCGAACATATCAGTGGCCTCCCGCTGTGGAACCGGCCACGGCAAAACCGGGAATCGCGACTTTTTTCTCGATCAAGGACATCAGCAGCACCACCAGCAAATTGACGGCGATATAAATGATGGTCGCCGCCGAAAACGCTTCGAATACCTGGAACGAGAATTCCTGGATCGCGCGCGCGCTGGCGGTCAATTCGATCAGGCCGATGGTCAGCGCCACCGAACTGTTCTTGATGATGTTGAGAAATTCACTGCTCAGCGGCGGCAAGATCACCCGCGTGGCCATCGGCAATAAAATGTAACGGTAGGTTTGCGGCAAAGTCAGCCCCAGCGCGGTGCCCGCCAGTTTCTGGCCGCGCGGCAAGGACTGGATGCCGGTCGCCACCTGGATCGCCACCCGCGACGAGGTGAACGTGCCGAGGCACAAGACGGCGGTGACAAACGGTGCGTTCGGCAGCGACTTGACCCAGTCGCCCGCCGCTTGCGGCAACAGTTCCGGCATCACGAAATACCACAAGAACATTTGCACCAGCAATGGTATGTTGCGAAACAATTCGATGTAGGCATTCGCCAGCGCCACCAGCCATTTATTCGGCAAGGTGCGCAGGGTGCCGATCACCAGGCCCAGGCCCAGCGCCATGATCCACGCCACACCCGCCGTGGCCAGCGTCCACGTCAAGCCGGACCACAATGTGTCCATATACGTGCCGACGCCATCGGGAGACATTTCCCAGTAAATGCGCCAATTCCAGTGGTAGTTCATATTCATCCTTCCGCTGCGGCCATGGTGAGCGTGTGCAATGAAAAAGGGAGGCCCACGCCCCCCGTCTTGTCACACAACGTTCTTATTTTTTCTTTTTATCCGACGTCTTTTGCGCTTCCGGCACGGCCGCGTAAGCCGCCGGATCGCCGGAGTCGGTCGGCTTGGCGATCACCGCTTTTAATTGCGGCGGCATCGGGAAGTTCAGGTTGATGTTTTTCGGTGGAATCGGCGAGGTGAACCACTTGGCGTAGATGCGCTGGATTTCGTCGGATTTGTACAAACGGACCAGCGCATCGTCGACTACTTTCTTGAACGCAGGATCATTCTTGCGCAACATGATGCCGTACGGTTCGACCGACAGCGCATCCTTGCTGATTTCGTAATCGCCCGGATTTTTCGCATTCGCCACTTGCGACGCCAGCAAGATATCGTCATTCGCCTCGGCCACCGCGCGGCCGGTTTCCAGCATCAGGAACGATTCCGGATGGTCCTTGCCGATGGCGATATTCAAGCCCAGGTTTTGTTCCTTGTTCAAGATCGTCATCTGCTTGACGGTCGACGTGCCGGCGGTGGCGACCAGCGTCTTGCCGCGCAGGTCGGCGATGCTCTTGATGTTCGACGATTTTTTGGACAGGATGCGGTTGCCGATCACAAACATCGTCGGCGCGAACGCGACTTGCTGCTGGCGCTCCAGGTTATTGGTGGTCGAGCCGCATTCGAGGTCGATGGTGCCGTTCGCCATCAGCGGGATGCGGTTGGCCGAGGTCACCGGGCTCATCACCACTTTCAATTCGGTCAGGCCGAGGCTCTTTTGCACGGCGGTGACCGCCTTCATGCACAAGTCGATCGAATAACCCTGGTATTGCTGCTTGTCGTCGAGGTAGGAAAATGGCACGGAGCCATCGCGTACGCCGAGCGTGATGACACCGGTCTTCTTGATTTTTGCCAAGGTACCCGTCAATTCCTGGGCCTGGGCCTGGCCGGCGACGAAGGACATGCTGCTGATGATACCGGCGCCGAGCAAGGCAGCGACAGTTTTGCCTGATTTCATAGATTCTCCTGAGCGGACCAAGCGGCGTCATGACGCCGCGGTTAAGAGACGGAGGTGAGGCTGCCACCAATTCAACCGGATTTTATTGCATTTTTAGCTCTGGAATCAGCGATTCACGTCCATATCGCCAAATAAACATGGCTAAATATGCAATCGACCGTTGAATGTGGCTTTTTTTGCACGCCGCCCAGGAAAACGTTTTATACCAGCGCCTCCTGCTTGTCGCCACTGGCCTCGTCTTCATCCTGGCGTGCCTGCTGGCGTTGCCACATTTGCGCATATAAACCGTTGGCCGCCAACAAGGATGGATGGGTGCCGCGCTCGACGATGCGGCCATGGTCGAGCACCAGGATTTGCTGGGCGTCGGCCACCGTCGACAAGCGGTGCGCGATCACCAGCGTGGTGCGGTTCCTGGCGATCTCTTTCAGTTGCGCCTGGATCGCCTGCTCGGCCTTCGAGTCGAGCGCCGACGTCGCTTCGTCGAAAATCAGGATGGCCGGATTTTTCAACAGGGTGCGGGCAATCGCCACCCGCTGTTTTTCGCCGCCCGACAATTTCAAGCCCCGTTCGCCAACCATCGAGGCATAACCGTCCGGCAAGCTCTCGATAAAATCGTGGATCGACGCCGCCTTCGCCGCGGCAATGATATCGGCCTTGCTGGCGCCGGTCTTGCCGTAGGCGATGTTGTATTCGATGGTGTCGTTGAACAGCACCGTATCTTGCGGCACGATGCCGATTGCGCCGCGCAAGGAATCCTGGGTCATATTGCGCAAGTCCTGGCCATCGATGGTGATCGCGCCGCCGTTGACTTCGTAAAAACGGAACAGCAGCCGCGACAAGGTCGACTTGCCGGAACCGCTATGGCCGACCACCGCCGTGGTGGTGCCGGCGGCGATCGTGAAATCGACGTCGAACAGGATTTGCCGGTTCGCCTCGTAACTGAAATCGACATGTGAAAACTGCAGTTGCGCGCCATGCGTGACCAGAGGTAGCGCTTGCGGCGCATCGGCGATTTCGCGGTTTTGATCGAGCAGTGAAAACAGCCGTTCCATGTCGGCCAGGCTTTGCTTGATTTCGCGGTAAATCACGCCGAGGAAATTGAGCGGAATATACAGCTGGATCATGAAGGCGTTCACCAGCACCAGGTCGCCCAGCGTCATCTTGCCGTCGATCACGCCCTGGGTCGCGCGCCACAGGATCAGCGTGACGGCAGTGGCAATGATCAAGGACTGGCCGGTATTGAGCAGCGATAAAGACGTCTGCGATTTCACGGCCGCCGTTTCAAACCGCTGCAAGCCTTCGTCGTAGCGCTGCGCCTCGTAATCCTCATTGCCGAAGTATTTCACCGTTTCATAGTTGATCAGCGAATCGATGGCCTTGGTATTGGCTTTCGAATCCAGGTCGTTCATGGTACGGCGGAAATGCGTGCGCCAATCGGTGACGAACACGGTAAAACCGATGTACAGCACCAGCGCGACCAAGGTGATCACGCTGAACCAGATATCGTAATGGGTCACCAGGTAGCCCAGCACCAGCGTGATCTCGACCAGCGTCGGCAGGATGTTGAACAGCGTGTACGAAATCAGCGAACCGACGCCGCGCGTGCCGCGCTCGATATCGCGCGTCATGCCGCCGGTCTGGCGGTTCAGGTGGAAACGCAGCGACAGCGCATGCAAATGGCGGAACACCTTCAGCGCAATGATGCGCACGGCGCGCTGCGTGACGCGGGCGAACAGGAATTCGCGCAGCTCGGTAAAGATCGTGGTCGACACGCGCAGCAAACCGTAGGCCGCCAATATACCCAGCGGCAATACCAGCATCGCTTGCGGATGGGCGGCCGTGATGCTCATCGCATCGACCAGTTTTTTCAGGACCAGCGGCACGCCGACGTTGGCCAGCTTGGCGCCGACCAGACACAGCAGCGCTACCAGCACGCGCCATTTATAGACCCATAAATAGGGCAGCAAGGTTTTCAAGGTGGCAAAATCGCTGCGCGTCGGCGCCGCTTTGGCGCTGTTGCCTGCATTCGGAGGGAGGGGAGTTGGATGACGGCGCATGGCAGAGTGGGACTTTTTATGGTTCAATCTGGACAATTGTAGCCTTTCATGAGAATTCACGATGACCGCCCCCACGATCCCGTCCGAAAACTGCCTGCCAGCCGGCCTTCCAACAGGAAAAATGCCTGAATTGCGCATGATGCCGGGACCGGCCGACGCCAATGTCTATGGCGACGTGTTCGGCGGCTGGATCATGGCCCAGGTCGATATCGCCGGTTCGCTGCCGGCCACGCGGCGCGCCAACGGCCGCGTCGCGACCATCGCCGTCAATTCCTTCGTCTTCAAAAACCCCGTCTTCATCGGCGATCTGCTCACCTTCTACGCCGATATCGTCAAGGTCGGCAATACTTCGATCACCGTCAACGTGGAAGTCTATGCCGAGCGTAACCGCCTGCAGGCATGCATCGTCAAAGTGACCGAAGCGACGCTGACCTATGTCGCCACCGATTCCAACCGCAAGCCGCGCAAAGTACCACCGATCGAAACCCTGCTCTCCTGAGCCGCTCCCGGCATGGAGGGCGGACCTTGCATCTTGCTGCAGACGTCGAGCCGGCTGGCCGGTCTGGCCGCGCTGACGGTCCGTTCAGTGCGCGCCATAGCGGCCTGAAGACGCTGAAAAACTGGCAGGAAAACAAGCTGGCGCCCGTGTCGCCTATCGTGGCCGACGCAACAGTGGCCAACCACCAGCGCACGCGCCCGATGCGCCCTTACAACACCTATCCGAAGCTCACCCGAGTTGCCGGCAGCTCGATCAATCTCGCGTAAAACCACACCTGCGCTACGCTGTTTCCCTCGTGTGTCCGGCTCACGATGAAGAGGATATTTATGATCCTGAAATAAAAAATATTGTTCGATTATCGCACTTATGTCCCTTAATCGTACATTGTAGATCTATACTATGCTGAAAATCGGATTCCGACCGGAATCCAAATCTACAATAACGAGAGACAATATGAAACGCTACATTCTGCCCGTGCTGGCAACTGCCACGCTCGCCGTGGCGGCGCCATCGGACGCACAAAACAACAGATCCGATGCGATCGCGCTCGTTGATAAAGCCGTTGCGAACATTCAGAAAAAAGGCATCGAAGATGCCTGCAAGGATTTTGCTGATGCCAAATCAGGCTATATCAAAGGCGATCTTTATGTTTTTGTACACAATGACAGCGCCAGCATGATCTGCCACGCGACCAACCCCAAGCTGAATGGCCGGGCCATGGTCGAGTTGAAGGACGCCGACGGCAAGTTCTTCGTCAAGGAAATGCGTGATCGCGCCATGGCGGGCGAAAGCGCCTGGATCAACTACATCTGGCTCAATCCCGTCACAAAGGCGCTGGAGGAAAAATCCTCTTATGTACGCAAAGCCACCAATCAGTACTGGGTAGGCGTCGGCATTTACCAAAAAAAATAAAGAGTTAACTCGGGAGACACTCATGCAAACGCAAGCTCTGGACGTCCTGGATTTTATTAACCGCGAACGCTTTTCCCGCTATCAGTGGATGATTTTCGCGCTGTGCTTTTTCATCGTATTACTGGATGGCTTCGATACCGCGGCAATCGGCTTCATCGCACCATCGCTGATGAAGGATTGGGGCATCGCAAAGCCTGATCTTGCTCCCGTGCTGAGCGCGGCGCTGTTTGGCCTGGCAGCCGGCGCCCTGACCTCCGGCCCGCTGGCGGACCGTTACGGCCGCCGCGTCATCCTGCTGGTGTCGATCTTCATTTTTGGCAGCGCTTGCGGCGCCTCCGCATTTTCCAGCAGCCTGCAGGAACTGACTGTACTGCGCTTCATTACCGGCCTGGGCCTGGGCGCGGCGATGCCGAACGCAGTCACGCTGACCAGCGAGTTCAGCCCGGATGCACGCCGTGCAACGCTGACCAACGCGATGTTTTGCGGCTTCCCGCTGGGCGCTGCGCTGGGGGGGTTCCTGGTAGCATGGATGATCCCCATCTGGGGCTGGCGCAGTGTGCTGATAATCGGCGGTGCTGCGCCGCTGGTACTCATGCTGGTCATGTTATTCACGCTGCCGGAGTCGGTGCGCCACATGGTCGCCAAGGCCTATCCTGCCGGGCGCATTCGCGCGGTGCTGAGCCGCATTTCCGCCACCGCGGCCATGGCCACCTCGTTCACCATGAAAGAAGCTGGCCGTCAAAGCGACAGTGCTGACGGCGAGAGCGGTATCGCCATGCTGTTCCAGCCGCGCTACCTGGTCGGTACTTGCATGCTGTGGCTGGCCTACTTCATGGGTCTGATGATCTTCTACGCTCTGGTCAACTGGATGCCGGTGCTATTCAAGGATGCCGGCCTGACGCCCAAGACCGCGACGCTGATTTCGGCCCTGTTCCCGCTGGGCGGCGTTGGCGCCGTATTATTCGGCTGGTTAATGGACCGCTATAACGCCAATCGCGTGATTGCCAGCGGCTATGCACTGACGGCAGTCGCGATTTACGGAATCGGCCAGGTGGCGGACAATGTCGGCTTGCTGACGCTAGTGGTATTTGTTGCCGGCGCCCTGATGAACACCGCGCAATCGTCGTTGCCAGCGCTGGCCGCGGCCTACTACCCTACCCGCGGCCGGGCCACCGGCGTTGCCTGGATGCTGGGTCTGGGCCGCTTCGGCGGTATTGCCGGCTCCTTCCTGGTCGCGGAACTTTCTCGCCGCCAGGTGGGCTTCGCCCAGGTGTTTACCGTGGTTGCGCTGGCAGCGCTGGTTTCCATGGTGGCCCTGCTGATCAAACAAGCGGCAGACCGTCACAAACCAGATCCGGTGATGGTTACGAACGCTAACGGCCACTGAGGAACCTGGGATCCAGCAGCGATGCGGCCGGTACCGGCCGCCCGGTTCATCACCAAGATGTGCCTGCATGATCACATGATGTTTGCCGTAAGGCATGCCGCGGGTGATGTCGCTGGCCTGTCCGGCCAGCTTCAGCCTGGCCAGCAGTTGCATCACCTCGCGCGGGATTTATACCCTCTCGATGATCAGCGCTATGCCTTGTCCGACGCCGATACACATAGTACACAATGCGTAGCGTCCACCTGTTCGATGCAGCTGATAAGTCGCGCTCGTCACCAGCCGCGCGCCGCTCATGCCCAGCGGGTGGCCCAGCGCAATCGCGCCGCCGTTCGGGTTGACGCGCGTATCGTCGTCACGCAGACCCAGCTCGCGCAGAACGGCCAGGCCCTGTGCGGCAAATGCTTCGTTCAGCTCGATCACATCCATCTGCTCCAGCGTCAAGCCGGTCTGGCGCAGCAACTTCCGCACCGCCGGCACCGGGCCAATGCCCATCACGCGCGGCGCCACGCCGGCGCTGGCCATGCCGACGATGCGCGCCAGCGGTTGCAGTCCATTTTCCTTGGCAGCTTGCGCGCTGGCGATCAGCAGCGCACAGGCGCCGTCGTTGATGCCGGAGGCATTGCCCGCGGTGACCGAGCCATCGGCACGGACCACGCCTTTCAGCTTGGCCAGCGCTTCCGGGGTGGTGGCGCGTGGATGCTCATCCTGGGCGAACACGAGCGGATCGCCTTTTTTCTGATGAATCGTCACCGGCACGATTTCCTGCCTGAACACGCCTGCCGCGATGGCGGCGGCAGTCTTGTTCTGGCTGGCCAGTGCAAACCTGTCCTGGTCTTCGCGGCTGATCTTGTAATCGGCGGCGACGTTCTCAGCGGTCTCCGGCATGGTTTCGGTGCCGTAGGCTTCCTTCAGCGCCCGGTTGACGAAGCGCCAGCCCATGGTGGTGTCTTCGATCCTGGCGCCACGCGAGAACGCGCTGTCGGCCTTGCCCATGACATAAGGCGCACGGGTCATCGACTCGACGCCGCCGGCAATCATCAGGCTGGCCTGGCCGGACTGGATGGCGCGCGCGGCAATGCCGATCGCGTCCATGCCGGAACCGCACAGACGGTTGACGGTGGTGCCGGGCAATTCCTGCGGCAGACCGGCCAGCAGCAGCGACATGCGCGCCACATTGCGGTTATCTTCGCCGGCCTGGTTGGCGCAGCCGTAGATCAAGTCATCCACCTGATCCCACTTCACTCCCGGATTACGCTCCACCAACGCGCGCAGCGGAATCGCGCCCAGGTCATCGGCACGCACGTCTTTCAGGGAACCGCCATAGCGGCCAATCGGCGTGCGGATGGCGTCGCAGATAAATGCATCAGTCATGGATTATCCTTTCGTCAGTGGCGCGGCAGTCGCGGCCTGCAGTTCGTCAAAGCTCAGGCCAGGCGCCATTTCGCGTACAACCAGGCCATCAGCGGTCACGTCCAGCACCGCCATGTCGGTATAGATGCGGCTCACGCAAGCCATCGCAGTCAGCGGATAGCTGCACGCTTCAACGATTTTGCTTGCGCCGGTTTTGGTCTGCTGTTCCATCATCACGAACACCTGCCTGGCGCCCAGCGCCAGGTCCATCGCGCCGCCCACCGCCGGAATCGCATCCGGCGCGCCGGTGTGCCAGTTGGCCAGGTCGCCGTTGGCCGATACCTGGAACGCGCCCAGCACGCAGATGTCAAGGTGGCCGCCGCGCATCATCGCGAACGAGTCGGCATGGTGGAAGAAGGCCCCGCCGGTCAGCAGCGTCACCGGCTGCTTGCCGGCGTTGATCAGGTCATCGTCCTCTTCGCCCGGCGCTGGTGCCGGGCCCATGCCCAGCAGACCGTTCTCGCTGTGCAGGAAAACTTCGCGCTCGGCCGGCAGATAGTTGGCAACCCTGGTTGGCAGGCCGATGCCCAGGTTGACGTATGCGCCCTCCTGGATATCCTGCGCCACGCGTGCGGCCATCTGGTCGCGGGTGTAACGGTTCGTCATGCTGCCTCCCTCACTATGCGCTGGACAAAGATGCCAGGGGTGACGATCACTTCAGGATCCAGTTCACCCAATGCCACCACCTGCTGTACTTGCGCGATGGCGGTCTTGGCGGCCATCGCCATGATGGGGCCGAAATTGCGCGCGGTCTTGCGATACACCAGGTTGCCCCAGCGGTCGCCACGCAACGCCTTGATCAGCGCGAAGTCAGCGTGTATCGGCGACTCCAGCACGTAATGACGGCCGTTGATCAGGCGCGTTTCCTTGCCTTCGGCCAGTTGGGTGCCGTAGCCGGTCGGCGTGAAGAAGCCGCCAATGCCGGCGCCGGCGGCACGGATGCGTTCCGCCAGGTTGCCCTGCGGGGTCAGTTCCAGTTCGATTTCGCCGGCGCGGTACAGCGCATCGAAGTGATGCGAATCGGCCTGGCGCGGGAACGAGCAGATGATTTTGCGCACGCGCTTGGCCTTCAGCAGCGCGGCCAGGCCGGTCTCGCCGTTGCCGGCATTGTTGTTGACGATGGTGAGGTCACGCGCTCCCTGGACGATCAGGGCGTCGATCAGGGCGGACGGCATGCCGGCGTTGCCGAAGCCGCCGATCATCACCGTGGCGCCGTCGTGGATATCCGCCACGGCGCGCTCCAGCGATTCAAAAATTTTATCAATCATAGTTAACCTTAGTAATACACATTGTGCGATAATCGAACTATTAATTGATTATCGCACATCTAGTGTATGACTTTGAGATAGCTAAGGTCAAGCAGAAAAACGTCTATTGATTCTTTGTCTGTATTAAAATCACGCTATGTCTACAGCCATTCACACACCATCAGAAGCAGCAGAGATTGACGACGGCCGGGAACAGTCTATCGCCGAACAGATCGATGCATTGACCGACCCCAGCTTTATGACTTCGCTTGCGCGCGGTCTCGCTGTGCTGCAGGCTTTCAGCGATTCGCGCAAGCCGCAAACCATTGCCGGCATCAGCCAAAAAACCGGCATTCCGCGCGCCGCCGTGCGCCGTTGTCTGCATACGCTGCGCGAGCTCGGCTACGTGGGCGCGGAACTGAACAACTTCTCGCTGCGGCCTAAAGTCCTGACCCTGGGCTATTCCTATCTGTCCTCGACGCCGCTGACGGTGTCGGCCCAGCCCTACCTGAACAACATCAGCCGCGCGCTCAATGAATCGAGCTCGCTGGCGGTACTGGAAGATGGCGAAGTGCTGTACGTGGCGCGCGCTGCGACCTCGCGCGTCATGTCGGTAGCCCTGAATACCGGCAGCCGTCTGCCCGCATACTGTACTGCGCTGGGCCGCGTGATGCTGGCGCACCTGCCGCCCTTCGAACTCGACGCCTACTTGCAGAAAACCAAGCTGCGTCCGATGACCGACAAGACCGTGGTCAGCCAGAAGCGCCTGCGCACCATTCTGGCTGACGTGCAGCGCGACGGTTATGCGATCAACGACGAGGAACTGGAGCTGGGTCTGCGTTCGATCGCGGTACCAGTACGCGGCACTTCAGGCGCCGTACTGGCGGCACTCAACGTCGGCGTGCAGGCAGCGCGCGTCAGCATCGAGCAACTGGAAAAGGAATTCCTGCCCGTGCTGCAACGCGGCGCGCAGGAACTCTCGATACTGCTGCCTTAGAACCCGCTTATGCTGCCTTGCCCCTTCCAGTATGCCTCTTACCGCTTCAAATTGTTCCCTGCTAATATCGCTCGGGTAAATCTTTCTGGACATTTCGTTACCGCTCCATAGTTCAACTCATGGAGCGTTTGACACCAAAATATTAAACAGGTTCTTAAAACGCGTGGCGCAGGCCGGCCATGACGCCATTCTGGTTCTTGCCGGTGCCGACGGTACCGCCCGCATCCAGCGCCACCGCCGACTGCGCCGCATTCTTCATGCGCGCAACGCCGCCATAGAGCGCAGTGCGTTTCGACAGATGGTAGGTCAGGCGCGCCACCAGCAGCGTAGCGTCGTCAGCGCTGTTTTTCACATCCTTCTTCGCGACCTGGGTATCGAGCGTGGTGAACCGGTTGACTGGATAGTTCAGGCCAATAAAATAAAGGTCTGACTCGGTCAGGCCGGTGGCGGCGCGCGTGCTGCGGTCGATAATGCCGGCGCCGATCTTGCCTTTGCCGACTTTGAAATACCCATTGGCTGTGACGCGCTTGTCGCTGTTATTACTGCCGGTCAGGCCGTTGGCGGCGCCGGTATTACCGTACATGATGTCGTAAGAGACGTTGAAGCCGTAGGCCGGCACTTCATAACCCAACAGACCAGTCACCTGGCGGCATGCCCTGGAGTTGCCGGCCACTTCACCGGCGCAGGCAGTCGCTGCAGGGCCGCCAGCCGATGAAGCATCACGGCCGGTACTATAGGTGGCGCCAACGATCCAGCCATTGAAGTCGCCCAGGTAGCCAATCGCATTGTCGCTGCGCGCATTGGGCAGATACGGGTCAATACTGCCGATGGAGAACAGGTTTGGCCCCATGACGTCCGACTTCAGGTTGGAGATATACGTCATATTGATCTGACGCCCCAGGGTGACGGCGCCAAAGTCGCCCTTGAGGCCAACGCTGGCCTGGCGACCGAACAAACGATTGCCCTGGCTCATGCCGCCGGTGTCCATGGTCAAGCCAGCCTCCAGCGTAAACATCGCAGACAGGCCGCCATCCAGAGCTTCCGTGCCACGCACGCCGATACGCGACGGCAAGGAACCCGTCAGCGAAGGCATTTTCACTAACGTACCGCCGTTCGGATTGACGTTGGTGACATAGGCCAATCCCGTATCAAGCAGACCGTACATGGTCACATTGCCTTGTGCGATCGCCCCGCATGAACCTGCCCCAGCCAGCAGCGCGATGACACCGCGCATAGTTTGTTTCATTACTGTCTCCTGTTATTATATTTTATTGTTCGATTATCGAACTATAGATTGACAATCGAACATACGCCGATAGTATGACTCCAATCAGCGATTGTCAAGAAAGTAGGATGGCAAGCTTGCGACAGTCGCCAAGAATCTATCCATTAGGAAGCGTCGCCGGCTGGCTGCTCATCGTTGGCGTGGGCCAGGCGCGCGCAGGACGCATGGCCAGCCAGGCGACGACGGAGCACGAAGATCCACGCTGCCCAAGGGTGCTCGGCAGGCGATGTATTCGCGACCGGGACAGGCTCCAGATAGGCCGTGGAAAAGAGTAAAGTTTGAAGCAATCCTGCCGCTGCCGCGAAACGTGGGGAAGCGCAGCAAGCCGGCGCTGCTGATCCTGGGCGCGCGAAGCGTGAAAAACAAGGATACGGCCGGTAGCAGAGATTACGGCGTGGGCAGACGGGTTTCAGGTACCCGTGTCATATGGGCGTGGACTCACAAGGATTACCCACGCCATTGCCGTGCCCGGCACTGAAACAGACGACTGTGGAAGAACTGCGAGCGATGGCTCCATGCCAGCTTGCAGTTCATTCAGCGCGGTATTGCTCAGAAGATCTTGAACACATCCTGAGGCATGGCCCGATATTCGATGTGCACAAACATCAGTTGCTGCCTTCGGAGCTATCTTCGCATCAAGCCGCTGCCTTTTCATCGCGCAATTGGCGGCGCAAGATCTTGCCGACGTTGGTCTTCGGTAATTCATCGCGGAACTCGATGTATTTCGGTTTCTTGTAAGCCGTCAATTCATGCTTGCAGAAATCGAGCAACTGTTCCGCCGTCAAATTCGGGTCCTTGCGCACCACGAACAGTTTCACCGCTTCGCCGGCATTCTTGTCCGGCACGCCGATGCACGCCACTTCCAGCACGCCCGGATGGGCCGCCACCACGCCCTCGACTTCATTCGGATACACATTGAAGCCGGACACGATGATCATGTCTTTCTTGCGGTCGACGATACGGGTACAACCGCGCTCATCCATGATGCCGACGTCGCCCGTCTTGAAGAAACCGTCAGGCGTCATCGACTTGGCGGTTTCATCCGGCCGGTTCCAGTAACCGGCCATCACTTGCGGGCCGCGGATGGCAATTTCGCCCGGTTGGCCAAACGGTACCGGCTGGCCATCGTCGTCCAGGATCACCACTTCGGTCGATGGCAGCGGGAAACCGATGGTACCGGTGAATTCCTTGATGTCGACCCGGTTGGCGGTCGCCACCGGCGAAGTTTCCGACAAACCATAACCTTCGATGATCGGCGTGCCGGTCAGCTTCAGCCAACGGTCCGCCACCACTTGCTGCACCGCCATGCCGCCGCTGTTGCACACCTTGTAGCTGGAAAAATCGAGCTTGGCGAAATCGGCATTATTGAGCAGCGCGTTGTACAGCGTATTCACCGCCGGGAATACGGTGACCTTGAATTTAGCCAATTGCTTGACGAAACCGGGAATGTCGCGCGGATTCGGGATCAGCACATTCAAGCCGCCCATGCGCATGCCCATGAAAGCGCCGACGGTCAGCGAATAAATATGGTACAGCGGCAAGGCCGACACGAAGACGACCTGTTCCGCTTGTGGCTTCATGTCCAGCCACGCTTCGTTTTGCAGCACATTGGCGATCACATTACGGTGCAGCAGCACGGCGCCCTTGGCGATCCCGGTGGTGCCGCCGGTGTATTGCAGGAAGGCGATATCGTCATGGCCCAGCGTGACCGGTTTCAACGTCAGCCGCGCCCCTTCGGACAGCACGGTATTGAATGCTATCGCGCCCGGCAAGGAATACGCAGGCACCATTTTCTTGATCTTGCGCACCACTAAATTGACGATCATGCCTTTCAGGCCGCCCATCAAATCGCCCATCGTGGCGACAATCACCTGCTTGATCTGGGTGTCGGCCAGCACCTGCTCCACGGTGGTGGCGAAGTTTTCCAGCACGATGATGATTTCGGCGCCCGAATCGATCAATTGATGGCGCAATTCGCGCGGCGTGTAGAGCGGATTGACGTTCACCACGGTGTAGCCGGCACGCAAGATCGCCGCCATCGCGACGGGATATTGCAATACGTTCGGCAACATGATCGCGACCCGCGCGCCCGGTTGCAAACCACGGCTTTGCAGCCAGGCCGCCATCCGTTGCGACAACTGATCCACTTCACGGTAGGTCATGGATTTATCCATGCAAGAAAAAGCTGTGCTGTCGGCATATTTGTGGAACGATTCTTCCAGCAAATGGGTGACCGAACGGAACTGGGTAATATCGATTTCCGCAGGGACGTTGTCGGGGTATGACTTTAACCAAATCTTGTCCATCTATTGCCTCATCTATTTTCTATATTTATTAAAGAGGACGCGCCGCTGCACGCCCCCTGTCTCAACGTTCTTGTCGCTATCGTTTCTTGCTACTTTCATGCCGCCTGTTTTTCATCGCGCAGCACGCGCCGCAAAATCTTGCCGACATTAGACTTCGGCAACTCCTCGCGGAACTCGATGTGTTTCGGCTTTTTATAGCCGGTGAATTGCTCCTTGCAATAAGCCATCAGTTCATCCGCGCTCAGGTTCGGGTCCCGGCGCACCACAAACACCTTGACCGCTTCGCCGGAGTGTTCATCCGCCACGCCGATGCACGCGCATTCCAGCACCCCGGGATGGCTTGCGATCACCCCTTCCAGTTCGTTCGGATACACATTAAAACCGGACACCAGTATCATGTCTTTCTTGCGGTCGACGATCTTCACGTAACCGTCCTGATTCATGATGCCGATGTCGCCCGACTTGAAGAAGCCGTCGGCTGTCATCGACTTGGCGGTTTCATCCGGCCGGTTCCAGTAACCGGCCATCACTTGCGGGCCGCGGATCGCGATTTCTCCCGCCTGCCCCAGCGCCACCGGCTGGCCGTGATCGTCCAGGATGGCGATGTCGGTCGATGGCAGCGGCAAGCCGATGGTGCCGGAAAACTCGCTGCTGTCGGAGCGGTTGCAGGTGGCCACCGGCGACGTTTCGGACAAGCCGTAACCCTCGATGATGGCCACGCCGGTAGTTTCCAGCCAGCGGTCATTGACGGCTTGCTGCACCGCCATGCCGCCGCCATTGGCGGTTTTCAAGCCGGAAAAATCCAGGCTGGCAAAATTGGGGTGATTCAGTAGCGCGTTATACAAGGTATTTACCGCGGGCAGGATATTAAACCTATATTTGCGCAATTCCTTGATAAAACCGCCGATATCGCGCGGATTCGGGATCAGGATATTCAGGGCGCCGACACGCATGCCCCACATTGCACACGCCGTCAACGCAAAGATATGGTACAGCGGCAAGGCACAGACGATCGTCAATTCATCGACCACCGGCGCCCTGACCAGCGCCGGCATCGCCCACGCCTCGCTTTGCAGCACGTTGGCGATCACATTGCGGTGCGTCAGCGTGGCGCCCTTGGCGACGCCGGTGGTGCCGCCGGTGTATTGCAGGAACGCGGGGTCGGTCAGCGCCAGCTCGACCGGCGTCAACTTCATGCCGCTACCCAGCGACAATGCCTTGTTAAAACGCATGGCGTTCGGCAAAGAAAACGGCGGCACCATTTTCTTGATGTTGCGCACCACGAGATTGACGATCGCGCCTTTCAAGCCGCCCAGCATTTCCCCCATATTGGCGACGATGATGTGTTTTACCGTCGTGTTAGGTAACACTTGCTCCAGCGTGGTCGCAAAGTTTTCCAGGATGATGATCGCCGAACTGCCCGAATCGTTCAACTGGTGTTCCAGTTCGCGCGCCGTGTACAGCGGGTTCACATTCACCACCGTATAGCCTGCGCGCAAGATGGCGGCGATGGCGACCGGATATTGCAGCACATTGGGCATCATGATCGCCACCCGCGCGTCCTTTTTCAAGCCGCGGCTTTGCAGGAAGGCCCCCAGTTGCCTGGAATAAGTGTCGAGTTCGGCGTAGCTCAGGAATTTACCCATGCAAACATAGGCAGGACGGTCGGCATATTTTTGAAAGGATTCTTCCAGCAAATGCACCAAGGAACGATATTGATCGGGATCGATGTCAGTGGGAACGCCGGGGGGATACGACTTCAGCCAAATTTTTTCCATCCTGTGCCTCATGTCTCGAATTATCGTTATGGGATCCGGCGCACAAATGCCGGTCGGAAAACATGCAACCGGCCAATTGGGTATCGACTTGCAGTGGCTCAGGCGTCGAATTCCGGGGGCAGGCAGACTAACGAATGCTTCTGGCGAGCGAGCGCTCTATTACGCTACTAATGTGATGCTATCGGGCAGCGCCCTTCGATGCAAGCGCTTTTGCTAGTATTTGAACAAGCTTTTCAGGGGCATTTTGTGCTGCATAGCAGCACAAAAAATACGATGTTTTACTTTCCTTGGCGTCATCACTGTAGTGAAACTTTTACAGTCAGGGGCGGTTCAATTGCTCCAGGACGCGACGGCGCTCAGCCAGATCGCGTTGTGCCATTGTGTGCACCGCAGCATAAAAAGCACGAAAGGTCTTTTTTTCGACAAGTAATTTTTTGAAGGCCGGCAAGAAATCATTGTAGGTGGCGACCGAGACCAGGTGTGCATTGCTCAGCGGTTCAGCAAACCAGCGGTCATAACCGGCATAACCGCCCCAGTTTTGCTTCAAAACAAGGTATTCATCTTTCAAAGCAGTAAAGATGCGCGCCTTTTCCGCCAGCTTGCGCGGCACCGGCGCTGCGCTGTCGTAATTGACTTCCAGCGCATGCCGGTATTTCAGCAGCAGCGCCAGGAAATCCTGGCGCCTGGCCATGTATTGCTCATAATTACGGCGCATCAGGTCGCTGCCATAATGCTCCAGCCACAGCTGCACGCCAGCCTGTTCGACCGACATCGCAAACGATTCATTAAACGAAGAGTCGCCCGGTATATATACCACCTGGTGCGCCAGTTCATGGAAAATCATGCGCGCCAGTTCGGCGTCGCTGTAATGGATGAAGGTCGATAACAGCGGATCGTTGAACCAGCCCAGCGTGGAATACGCTGGCACGCCGCCGATTTGCACATCGTAATGTTGGGAACGCAATTGCCGCGCATAAGCCTGGGCATCGTCCTTGCTGTAATAGCCACGGTAACTGACGCAGCCGGCGATCGGGAAACACCATTGCAACGGTTTCAGCGATAATTCCGGCGTCGCCACCACATTCCACAACACATAAGGCCGTTTCAGCGCGGCATAGTTCTTGTAGCTGCCATTGTCCGGCAAATCCAGTTCCTGCACCGCGAAGGCGCGGATCTGGCGGGCTTTTTCCAGCCGTTCCTTGAGGCGCGCATCGGTGGCCGGATCGCCCAGCCATTCTTCGATCGGACGCGCGTCGGACCACAGCGAATATTGCCCTTTGGCAGCTTGCGCGTAATAACTCAGTTGCGTGCAACCGCCCAGCAACATCGTCAGCAGCGTCAGCGCGACGCCGCGCGCCAACCGGGGAGCAGCTCGCATCGTGGCCGCCATGATAGTCAGGTGGCCTTTTCGACCTGCACCAGCGTGTCGTAGAACGTCGGCGCGCGGCCCATGTCGGTCAGGCGCTGGCTGGTCACCTGATTGGCGTTCTTGCCGTCGCTGGCCAGCTTTTTCCACCACACCGACAAGCCGACCACCAGGCCGCGCCGCGCCTTGTCGGTGACCCTGGCCTTGGCCACGAAAGAACCCCGGTCATTGAAGATGCGCACCATGTCGCCCGGCCCGATGCCGCGCGCGGCGCTGTCTTCCGGGTGCATGTCCAAATGCGGTTCGCCTTCGGCCGAACGCAGGCTTTTGACATTGACGAAGGTTGAATTCATGAAATTGCGGGCTGGTGGAGAAATCATCGCCAGCGGATATTTGGCGGCCAACACCGGGTTGCTGGCCGACGATTCGTACGGGGGTATATAAGCCGGCAAGGGATCGAGGCCATCGGCCGCCATCGCCGCCGAATAAAACTCGCATTTGCCCGATGGCGTTGCAAAACCGCCGCGGGCGAATGGCGCATCCGGCATGGCCAGCTTTTGCCAGCCGCTGCGCTTCAATGATTCCCAGTCGAAATGCACGGCGCGCGGATGACCGGCATCGAATGCCTGGGCCGCCAGCGCATCGTCGCTTTCCTTGAAACACGGATCGTCAAAACCCATGCGCTCGGCCAGCAAACGGAACACTTCGGTATTCGGCTTGGCTTCGCCCATTGGCGTTACCGCCGCGTTATTCGCCATCATGTACAAGTGGCCATACGCCAAGTGTGCATCGACATGTTCCAGCTGCGTGGTGGCCGGCAACACGATGTCGGCGTAATCGACGGTATCGGTCTGGAAATGCTCCATCACCACGGTAAATAAATCCTCGCGCGCAAAACCCTGCTCGACCTTCGAAGAGTCCGGCGCCACCGCCAGCGGATTGGAATTGTAGACAATCACCGCCTCAACCTTCGGCCCGAATGCGCTGGACGACTCGCGCAGCAAATCATCGCCGATGGTGCTCATATTGATGGTACGCGGCTTATTTTTCAGCAAGTCGGGGCGTTGCAGCGCGGCCCGGTTGACGGGAAACGAGCCGCTGGTCGACAGCTGGATGCCGCCAGCCGGATGGCGCCACGCGCCGACTAATGCCGGCAGGCAGGCGATGTTGCGCACCGACATTCCACCGCCGCGCACCCGCTGCAGGCCGTAATTGGCGCGGATCGCCGCGCCTTCGCCATCCTTGACGGTTTGACCGTACAGCCGCGCCAGCCCGACCACCTCCTGCGCCGTGATGCCGCACACTTCGGCCACGCGCTGCGGCGGCCATTCGCCGGCGCGCTGGCTTAATTGCTCGAAACCGAGCGTGTAATCGGCGACATACGCGTGGTCGATCCAGTCTTCGGCGATCAGCACATGCATCATGCCCAAGGCCAGCGCCGCATCGGTGCCAGGCAGCAAGGCGATATGCTGGTGGCATTTGTCGGCCGTCAGCGAGCGGTAGGGATCGATGGCGATCAGCTTGGCGCCGTGCCGCTTGGCTTCTTGCGCGCGGGTCCAGAAATGCAGATTGGAGGCGATTGGATTGCCGCCCCAGATCAAGATCAATTTGGCATTCTGGAATTGTTCCAGGTCGGTGCCGATCGACGCGCCGATGGTGTAGCGGTAGCCGGTGGCGCCGGCCGTCGCGCAAATGGTGCGGTCCAGCAAGGATGCGCCCAACTGGTTAAAAAAGCGCGACGACATCGATTCGCCCTGCACCAGTCCCATCGTGCCGCAATAGCTGTACGGCAAAATCGCTTGCGGCGACCTGGCCGCCACTGCTTTGAGCCGCGCGGCGATGGTGTCGAGCGCCTCGTCCCAGCTGATGCGTTCGAACTTGCCCTCGCCTTTCTTGCCGATGCGGCGCAGCGGATACAGCAGGCGCTCGGCGTGATACGTGCGTTCGGTATAGCGTGCCACCTTGGTGCACAGCACGCCGGCGGTAGTCGGATGGTCGGGATCACCCTTGACTTCGGTGGCCACACCATTGTCCACCGTCACCAGCAAGGCGCAGGTATCGGGGCAATCGTGGGGGCAGGTGGCGCGAACTACGGTCGAGGTCATCTGGGTCATCCAATCAAGCGTATAGTGAAGATAATACTGTAAACCATTTCCACATTGACGGGATGGATCTGGCGCCGCTGGTCCCTGTGCTGGATTTTCAAGCTGAACAGCGGCTACAATGCATGATTATGCGGGCATTTTTCCGATCGAAGATGCCTGACGATCAGCGCGGCATAACGGATAACAGCGCTAGCCTATACAGGAGAGTCAGATGAAACTAGTTGATCCCATCATTGCGTTTCAATCAGAGCTGCAGCAAATACGCCGCGACCTGCATGCGCATCCCGAACTGTGTTACGAGGAACAGCGTACTTCCGACCTGGTGGCCGCCAAGCTGACGGAATGGGGCATTCCGGTGGTACGCGGCCTGGGCCGCACCGGCGTGGTCGGCATCATCAAGAATGGCAGCTCGCCACGCGCCATCGGCTTGCGCGCCGACATGGATGCGCTGCCCATGCAGGAAATTAATACTTTCGCGCATGCATCGCGCCATCCGGGCAAGATGCACGCCTGCGGCCACGACGGCCACACCGCCATGCTGCTCGGCGCGGCGCATCACCTGGCCACCCAGCGCAACTTCGACGGCACCGTCTACCTGGTGTTCCAGCCGGCCGAAGAAGGCGGCGCCGGCGCGCGCGAAATGATACGAGATGGCTTGTTTACGCAATTCCCGATGGATGCGATTTACGGCATGCATAACTGGCCAGGCGCGGCAGCCGGCACCATGAGCGTGGTCGAAGGGCCGATGATGGCGTCCAGCAATGAATTCCACGTCGTGATCAAAGGCAAGGGCGCCCACGCGGCACAGCCGCACAACAGTATCGACCCCGTCATGGTCGCGGTGCAAATCGCGCAAAGCTGGCAAACCGTAATCACGCGCAACAAAAGCCCGCTCGATACCGCGGTGCTGTCGATCACCCAAATCCATTCCGGCAGCGCGACCAACGTGATTCCTGATGAAGCGACGCTGATCGGCACGGTGCGCACCTTTACCGGTCCGGTGCTGGACTTGATCGAACAACGCATGCGGACGATCGCAGAGCATACGGCTGCCGCCTTCGATGCGGAAGTCGAATTCGCGTTCAAGCGCAACTATCCGCCGCTGGTCAATCATGCCAGGGAAACCGCGTTCGCGGTGGAAGTCATGAAAGCGGTAGTGGGCGCGGAAAATGTCGACGACCACGTCGAACCGACGATGGGCGCTGAAGACTTTGCCTTTTTCCTGCAAGAAAAGCCAGGCTGCTACATTTTCATCGGCAATGGCGACGGCGCTCACCGCGATGGCGGCCATGGCCTCGGCCCGTGCGTGTTGCACAATGGCAGCTACGACTTCAACGATAACTTGCTGCCGATCGGCGCCAGTTTCTGGGTCCGGCTGGCGGAAACCGCGTTGGCGCCTCAGTAACTCGCTACGACAATTGATCCGGGCGGCCACCCAGGCGCTGGCCCGGATTTAATGCTTCCAACGCCAACAGCGCGGCCGAATGATCGGCGGTTGCATGCCTTTCGGCGATCGACGCATAACGTTCGGTGACCAGTTGCGTCACCGGCAAATGCAGACCGGCGGCATCGGCGGCGGCCAGGATGTTATGCATGTCCTTGAGCTGGCTTTTAACCTGGCCGCCGGCGACAAAATTACGCTCAAGCATGCGCTGTCCATGGACTTCGAGTATCCGGCTGTCGGCAAAACCGCCGCGTATCGCGCCGCGCACGGCCGCTGGATCGGCGCCCGCCGCCTGTGCCAGCAGCAAGGCTTCGGCGACGATATTCAGTGTTGCACCGACAATCAACTGATTGCACAGTTTGGCGACCTGGCCGCTGCCGGCCGGACCGACCAGCGTTGGCCGTCCCATCGCCGTCAAGATCGCTTCGACGCGCGCGTAATGCACGGCGCTGCCGCCGGCCATGATCGCCAGGCTGCCCGCTTGTGCACCGCCGACGCCGCCCGACACCGGCGCATCGATGAAACCGCGGCCACACGCTGTCAACCGGGCATGGAATTGCTGCGCTTCAGCCTGCTTGGTCGAACTCATGTCGACCCATAGGGCATCGGGCGCCAGCGCCGGCAAGGCGCTGGCGATCACCTGCCCGACAACCGGGCCGGCCTCCAGCATCGAGATCACGATATCGGCATCGGATACAGCCTCAGGAATGGATCGTGCAACCGTTGCATCCAAAGATAACAACACTTCAGCCTTGCTCAGCGTGCGATTCCAAACTGTGACAGAATAGCCAGCTTGCAGCAAACGGCCTGCCATCGGTTCGCCCATCAAACCTGTACCGAGGAAAGCGATCTTTGTAGAGTATGTCACTGTGGTTCCTGTTTCCTAATATTAAGTAATTGTAAAATAGGTACTGAATTTGGCAATTCCACTACAATCAGCCGCACAACACCGATGGCTAATTTTACGATGAAAGAATATATGTCCTTCCAGAATCAAGCATTAAAATCCCTGGCGCTGGCCGCTACCTTGCTGGCCAGCCACGCGGCCTTCGCCGCCGACGACAAGCTGATCGATTCGGTCTACGGCGAATTCGCCACCGGCACCCAGACCCAGATGGTACGCGCCGGCGTAACTTCAGACTGGAGCCAGCGCTGGTTCCAATCGAACGGCACGCACCTGAGCGGCTACTGGGATGCAAGCGCCGGTGCCTGGCGCGCCAACCGCTATCAAGACGTCGAAGGCGCAAAACAGCACCTGTACGATATCGGTTTCACCCCGGTCTTCCGGTTTGAACGCGACGACAAAAAAGGTTTCTATGCTGAAGGCGGCATCGGCGTACACATGCTATCCAAGCTGTATGACAATGCCAGCTACCGTTTATCGACCCACTTCCAGTTCGGCGACCATATCGGCATCGGCTACGTGTTCGACAACAAATGGGAAGTGGGCATGAAGATCCAGCATTTCTCGAACGGCGGCTACAAAAAGCCGAACAGCGGCGTAAACTTCCTGAACGTCAAAGCGGCTTACCACTTCTGATCGATCCAGGCTCAAACAAAAAAGAGGAAGCAGGCCGCAAGCCTGCTTCCTCTTTTTTTGTCACGCCAAGCGCAAAACCGGCAGACGTAAAAAAACCCCCAACCGGATCACCGGAAGGGGGTTCTTCTTTATAACTAGCCTGACAATAACCTACTTTCACACTGGTTGCAGCACTATCATCGGCGCAGAGTTGTTTCACGGTCCTGTTCGGGATGGGAAGGGGTGGGACCAACTTGCTATGGTCATCAGGCATAACTTGTACTGACACTTGTCTCCTGCTGGA
>NZ_HG322949.1:319255-326506 GCF_000723165.1 Janthinobacterium agaricidamnosum NBRC 102515 = DSM 9628 | reverse complement strand
CTCTTTTTATCCCCGCTTTACTTTGCATTTGCATGCGTTGTTCTGCGAGGGGGCGAACTATAGCAAAGGCCGGGGCCAGGCGCAAGGGGTTTCTTTTGCGTACTGGCAGTACAGGTACTACATTACTGGGCACTCTCGGATTCACAAGAGTGCCGCGGTTCAGGGCTCAGCGGAGGCATCGAGACTATGCACCGACATGCGGTTCCAGATATCAACACCCCCTGGGCGACCGGCGGCGTGGATGAAACCATGCCGGCCATCATCGAAACATCGCGCCAACGGTCGATGGCATACGGCCTGTCGCCCGGTGCGACGCCGGATTTCTGTCCGTTGGACAAATCATCGCGGGAATATCATCGGCAAGGCGCCCAGCCAGGCGGCAAGCTCCACGCGCAAGCTATCCGGCTTGTGCTATTTACGCACCGGCGATCCGCAGCTGGAATTGATGCTCGACAAGGTCGACAAGGTATTGGGGCACGACATTTCGATCATGATCATCGGCGAAACCGACACCGGCAAGGACTTGCTGGCCCCGGCGATTTATCACGATTCGTCGCGCGCCAAGGGTCCGTTTATCGCGGTCAATTGCGCATCGATCCCGGAAACGCTGTGAGTTGTAAAACGAGGTGAGTACGACAGAGAGTGCGCAAATGTCGTGCCAGCGGCGGCAAATGCGGGAAACGCCGATGGTCAGCAGTATGGCAGGAAAATCGATGTTCAAGACGAGTAACTGGAACGCTGCGTGCTGTGACAGTTGCACCAATCTGGCGCAGTTGTCACAAGGGGATCAGCGTATCAACACACCCCACGGAGATTCGCCCACCGGAATATCGGCAATCTTGCTGGCAATCGAGGTATCGATCACCGAGATCGTATTCTCATGGCCGTTGGCGACATACAATTTGCGGCCATCGGCAGTCAGCGCCATATAAGCTGGCCGCTGGCCGACCGGAATCGTCGCGCTGACACTATTGTTCGCGGCATCGATCAGCATCACGCTGCCATCCGCGCCATTCGACACATACACTTGCTTGCCGCTGGGATGCACGGCGATGCCATCCGGACTCTTGCCGACCGGGATGATGGCGGCGACTGTGTGCGTCGCCATATCGATCACATACACGGCATTGGCTTGCTCGCACGCCACATAAGCGAATTTTCCGTCCGGCGAAAAACCGATGCCGCGCGGATGCAAGCCGACCGCTATCGAACCAGTCTGGCTGCGCTGCGCCACGTCGATCACATCGACTTGCCCCGCCTGTTCGCCGCTGACCAGCAACCAGTGGCCATCCGGGCTGAATACCGCATGCTGCGGCTTGCGTCCCTGCACCGGAATATCTTCGATCAAGGCGCGGGTGTGGGCGTCGAGCAAGGTCACAGTATTGCTTTCCTCTACGGCGATGGCCAGGTATTGGCCATCGACGGAAGTGCTCACTTGCTGCGGCGACTTGGCGAGGAAAACGCTGCGTATCGGCAGGGTGCCGACATTATCAACCAGCAGCAAGGCATTGGTATCGCCATCGGCGACGAACAATTGGCGGCCCGCACGATCGCTGCTGATGCCGCGCGGCAGCTTGCCGGCGCTGATCTGGCGCAGCACCGTATCGGTCGCAGTATCAATCACGCTGACCGTACCGGACTTTTGATTCGATACATAGGCAAAGGGAGCAGCCTGTGCCGTCGCACACAGCAATACAACACTGGCCAGTATGGTTTTAGGGAAGATAGTCAACAGATCGCCTTTCATGGAGCCGGCAAATAAGCCACGCAGATGAACACCCTCAAGAGCGGCATGGCAGGTATATTACTTACCAACTGATTAATACTTATGGGGATATGCAGCCCAGGCCAGCGCCACTCCCCAGCCAAAGGAAGATTACATTATGCAACATCATTTGCGCTTAACAAGCATGGCCGGCCTATTTTCCGCCTGCCTCAGTCCACTGGCGGTGGCAAGCGACGCGGCGGACAAGCCGGTCATGGATGTAATCGTCGTCAGCGGCAGCCGCGTTGAACATTCCAGCCAGGACTTGCCGGCCTCGATAGACGTGCTCGACCGCGCGCGCATCGAGGATGGCCAGATGCGCGTCAACGCATCCGAAGCGCTGGCCGCGGTGCCGGGGCTGGTGGTGCAAAACCGCCAGAATTATGCGCAAGATTTGCAGATATCGTCGCGCGGTTTCGGCGCCCGCTCCGCTTTTGGCGTGCGCGGCGTGCGCCTGATCAGCGACGGCATTCCCGCTACCATGCCGGATGGACTAGGCCAGGCGGCAACCTTCAACCTGGATATGGCAGAGCGCATCGAAGTCTTGCGCGGCCCGTTTTCCGCGATCTACGGCAACCATTCAGGCGGCGTGATCCAGCTGTTCACCAAGGATGGAACCGGCGCGCCTACGGTCGAACTGGGTTTGATCGGCGGCAGCGACGGCACCCGCAAAACCGATCTGAATGCGCAAGGCAAAAACGGCGGTATCGGCTATGTGCTGGATGCTTCGCGTTTCGAGACCGATGGTTATCGCAAGCACAGCGCCGCCAGCCGCGAACAGGCTTATGCCAAGATCACGCTGGAACCGTGGATGCGCAGCAAGCTGACGATTGTCGCCAACAGTCTGCGCCAGGCCGACACGCAAGATCCGCTCGGCGTGACCTGGGCCACCTTCCAGCGCGATCCGCGCGCCGGCGAAATCGATGCCAGCGATACGTCGAACCCCCAACGCACCTTCGCCGACCGCTACGACACCCGCAAAAGCATCCACCACCAGCAAATCGGCGCCAGCTATGAACAACGTTTCGAAACAGACCGCCTGCGCGTGACGCTCTATGGCGGCAATCGCCAGGTGATCCAATATCAGGCATTCTCCAAGGCATTCCAGGCCCCTCCCAGCCATTCCGGTGGCGTGGTCGATTTCGACCGTGACTTTTACGGCGTCGATGCCAATTGGCTCAATCTCAGCCGGGTTGCCGGCGGCACGCTGAGCACCACGTTCGGCATCGATTACGGACGCTCCAGCGATGACCGCCAGGGTTTTGAGAATTTTATCGGCAACCAGTTCGGTATCAAAGGCAAGCTGCGCCGGGACGAGCAAGACATCGTGTCCAGCCTCGATCCGTATATTCAGACGGAATGGCAAGACGGCCCATGGCTGCTCAGCGCCGGTATTCGCCACAGCAAAATGAAAGTTGAAGTAAGCGATCGCTTCTTGAGCAATGGCGACGATAGCGGCAGCCTCGATTACAGCCATACCACGCCGCTGCTGGGCATCGTGTACAAAATCACGCCGCAACTGAATCTCTATGCCAGCGCGGCGCGCGGTTTTGAAACGCCCACCTTGAATGAATTGTTTTATTCAGGCAGCGGTGGCGGCTTCAACTTCAATTTGCGGCCGGCGTACAGCACGCACCTGGAGACAGGCATCAAAACCCTGCTCGGCCAGCAAACTAAAATCAATGCGGCCATCTTCCAGGTGCGCACCAGCAATGAACTGGTGGTCGACAGTTCGACAGGCGGACGCACCAGTTACCGCAATGCCAGCAGCACCTTGCGCCAAGGCGTGGAATTGTCGCTCGATAGCAACTTGCCTTCCGGCTTCAGTACTCGGCTGGCCCTGACAGGCTTGCGCGCCGTCTACGATACCGGTTTTGGCGCGGTGCTGGCGGGCAGCCGTTTGCCTGGCGTACCGAGCGCCAATATGTTTGGCGAGCTGGCATGGAAAAGCCGGGACCAACGTGTTGCCGCGGCATTGGAAACAATCGCCAGCGGCAAAGTTTATGCGGAGGACGCCAATGCCGAGCTACCAGCGCCGGCTTATGCCATCGTCAATCTCCGTCTGAATACCAGGCAACATTGGGGCAACTGGTCGTTCAAGCAATTTGCGCGGCTCAATAACTTGCTGGACCGTGCTTATGTCGGCTCCGTCATCGTCGGCGACAGCAACAAACGCTTTTACGAAGCCGCGCCCGGCCGCAACTGGCTGCTCGGCGCCAGCGCACAATACGTGTTTTAAGTTTTCACGATACAGGTGCTGAACCGCCCGCTGTCTTCAAACGTGATCCGCACCGGCAAGAACTTGCCGATCACTTCGGCATTGGTCAGCGCATGTTGCGACACGCAGCTGGTGATGAATGCGCCACCGCCAGCGAGCGCCATCGGCAACTGATCGGCCAGGTGCTCGCCCGGCAAACCGCGTGCCCGCAATTGTTCGCCGCTCCAGTCCATGCCGCTGGCGATGCAATCGAGTTCTATCATTGTTCTCTTTCTTATTATGCTGGCGTCACCCCTTGACGCATACCACCTGCTTCAGCACATGCAGCACTTCCACCAGGTCGCGCTGGGCATGCATCACCGCGTCGATATCCTTGTACGCCATCGGGATTTCATCGATCACATCGGCGTCCTTGCGGCATTCGACGCCTTCAGTGGCGCGGATCTGGTCGTCCAGGCTGAAACGCCGCTTCGCTTCGGTACGGCTCATGGTACGGCCCGCGCCATGGCTGCAGCTATGGAAACTGTCTTCATTGCCCTTGCCCTGCACGATAAAACTCCTGGAGCCCATCGAACCCGGAATGATCCCCAGCTCGCCGGCCCGCGCCGATACCGCACCCTTGCGCGTCACCAGCACATCCTTGCCGAAATGGCGCTCCTGCTGCACATAATTATGGTGGCAGTTAACCGCCTCGACGTGCGTCTGGAACGGTTTGCTAATCACCTGGCGCACTGCCGTGATCAGGTTATGCATCATCACTTCGCGGTTATTGCGCGCAAACCTCTGCGCCCAGCCGACCGCCTCGACATAATCATCGTAATGCTGCGTGCCTTCGGACAGATAGGCCAGGTCCTGGTCGGGCAAATTGATGAAATGGGTGCGCATATCCTTCTTGGCCAGCTCGATAAAATGCGTACCGATCGCATTGCCGACGCCGCGCGATCCGGAGTGCAGCATGAACCAGACCACGCCAGCTTCGTCCAGGCACACTTCAACGAAGTGATTGCCGCCGCCCAGCGTCCCCATATGACGGTAATGATTGGTGTTGGCCAGCTTGGGAGTCTTGAGGCAAATGACGTCGAATTCATCTTTCAGCAAAGCCCACGCGGCATCGACCGGTGCCGGCGGGTTTTGCCAGGAGCCTTCGTCGCGGCCATGCGATCGCCGCGTCTTCGGCGTCATCCCATGCGGGATGGCTTTTTCGATCGCACTGCGCAACGTTGCCAAATTATCCGGCAAGTCGTTTGCCGTCAGCGTGGTTTTCGCCGCCATCATGCCGCAGCCGATATCGACGCCGACCGCGGCGGGTATCACCGCGCCCAAGGTCGGGATCACGCTGCCGATGGCCGAGCCTTTACCCAGGTGCACATCCGGCATGACCGCGATATGCTTGTAAATAAAGGGCATTTTTGCGGTATTCATCAACTGGCGCCTGGCGCTATCCTCCACCGGCACGCCCCTGGTCCACATCTTCAGCGGACGGTCGCCTTCGGTATGGAGTAGGTCGTAATGTTCGTTTTTCATGATTTTTTCTCTTCTTATTTGATTGTATACAAACTCAGTCCAGGCCGATCAGGCTCGATAAGACACCCTGGCCTTGTTCGACCAGTTGCAGCTCCAAGCGGTGATAGGACTGTGCCGGCAATCGAAGTCAATGTCCGACACCGGCCGCAAGCTGTATGCGGTATCGCGCGATGCAAAAGTCCGGCCGAATGATGCGGACCGGCTCAAAAAATATCTGTCCCGCTCTGGCCTGAGCTGGGATACAGTTATATCGTTGACTTAGAGCCTATCCCAGTAGTGAGCGTCTTCTGCTGGCCGCGCATCAGCAGCGCGGACCAGGCGTGAGGAGGAAGCGTGGCGCGCCACGCGACGACGATCAACGCAGTCCCCGCTGCTGAGGGGCGCCAGAAGAGGGCGTATTCATCTACTGGGATAGGCTCTTAGAACCTACCCCAGTAGGGAGCGTCGTCTGATGGCTGCTCGTCAGGAGTGTGGGCAAGGCGCGAGGAGGCCCCATGGCGAGCCATGCGACGACGACGCAAGTCATAGATGACGGCCGTATCCACGCTGTTGAGGGGCTGTCAGCAGGCGATGTATTTTCTACTGGGACAGGTTCTTAGGGTGTCCAGAAAAATTCCAGGATAATCCATATCATGAGGATTTTGTCGTGCACTCCTCGCTGCATTCCTGAACAGATTACACATGATACCGACCGATATACATGAAGAGATAATGCGCCGGCTCGCGGCCGTCGAAGAAAAAGAAGGCGTGCGCATCTTGCTGGCCATCGAATCAGGCAGCCGTGCCTGGGGATTTGCCTCACCGAACAGCGATTTTGACGTACGCTTTATTTATGCGCGGCCCAAGGATTGGTATGTCGCGGTGGACCTGGAAGAGAAACGCGACGTGATTGAATATCCGATCGTCGACGACATCGATTTGAATGGATGGGATGTACGCAAGGCGCTGATGTTGTTCTGGAAATGCAATCCCGCCTTCGTCGAATGGATACAATCGCCGATCCAGTACATGGCGCGCGGCGCCTTCAAGCAAGAAACCCAAAAGCTGCTGCCATCAATCTATGCTTTTGACAAAGGCATTTATCACTACCGCAGCATGGCGAAGACCAATTACCGCGGCTACCTGATGAGCGACTTGGTGCCGTTGAAGAAGTACTTCTACGTCTTGCGGCCATTGCTGGCGGTGCGCTGGATCGAAACTTATCACACCGCACCGCCGATCGAGTTCCACGCCTTGCTGCATTTGCTCGCTGGCCATAATGAAGTACGCAAGGACATACATGCGCTGCTCGAAAGGAAAAGGAACAGCCTGGAAAAGGAACTGGCGCCGCAGATCAAAAGCCTGAATACCTTCATCGAATCGGAATTGCAAAGGCTGGAAACGCCGGTTCTGGAAAAGGTGGAACGCAAGGGTAGCATGAAACAGCTCAATCAGCTATTCCATACGGTACTCGCGGAATAAACAGCACGGAATAAAAGTAAAAAGAGGAAGCAGGCCGCAAGCCTGGTTCCTCTTTTTTTGTCACGCCAAGCGTCAAACCGGCAGACGTAAAAAAACCCCCGACCGGATCACCGGAAGGGGGTTCTTTCTTATAACTAGCCTGACAATAACCTACTTTCACACTGGTTGCAGCACTATCATCGGCGCAGAGTTGTTTCACGGTCCTGTTCGGGATGGGAAGGGGTGGGACCAACTTGCTATGGTCATCAGGCATAACTTGTACTGACACTTGTCTCCTGCTGGG